>WRFW01000144.1 GCA_009787435.1 Defluviitaleaceae bacterium | reverse complement strand
GTGAAAATGGGGCAGAAGCCAATATTTGTTCGTTAGCGGCAAACATATAAACTCTTGTGCTTAAAGTTTCAAAATTAAACGAGCGTAAAATTAAAGTTAGCGGCAATTCTTTTACTATATCTATAAAGATTAAAATGCCGCCGCTTATTATAGAGTTTTTTATTGTGAAAATATCTACTTTTAAAAAAGTTAAAAAATCATTTCTTCCTAGCATTTTAGAGCTTTCAGTATAAGTTTTTCCCACTTTTTCAAAGCCACGCTCTACTAACAAATAACCTAGCGAAAAATATTTTATAACGTATGCCGAAACTAGCATAATGAGTGTAAAACCAAAATTTCCTATAGTAGAGAAAAAAGAAATAATTCCTATTGCAAGTATCGTGCTAGGTGTTGCATAGCCTATATTTGTTATTTTTAATATAGATTTCTCTTTTTTCCCCGAAAACCTAGTGTAGCTTGCAATTATTAATGAGAGAGCTAAAATTATAAAAGTAGTTAAAAAAGCTATTCCTATTGTGTTCATACTTAAATTTGTTAAATGTGTAATATTTAATGAAGAGCCTCCATTTGTTGGTGAAATAAAAGCCGCCGCCATACTAACCATATATGAAAAAGGAATAATAAATGATATTGAAACTATCAAAATTATAGAAAATATGCCTAAAAGTGCTTTTGTGCTCGTTAATTTAATTGGTTTAACAGGTTTAGAGCGGGCATTTTCTATATATTTTTTATCATTTCTAAACAGCCTAGTTAAAAATATATATAGTGCTATAAATACAATAGTAGTCAAAGATAGGCGGACTGCTAAAGCTAAATCAAACATTTGGTTCCAAGCTTGAAATATTAATGTGCTTAGTGTTCTTATTCCAAAATAGTGAGAGACACCAATGTCGTTTATAACTTCAAGCCCAACTAAAGTTGCCGCACTTAACACAGAGGGAAAAATTAGAGGAACTATAATAGAAAATTTTCTTTTTCCGCCTAGCATTCTTGCACTTTCAAATATAGCACGGCTATGCCTTTTTAAATATGCAACACAAAGCAAATAAACATATGGATAAAGCGTTATTGTAAATATAAAAATAGCCCCTCTTATATTCATAATACTAAAATGAGCAATGTTTATATCATATTGTCTAAGAAATATTTGAATAGGTCCATTCCAGCTTAGCATATGTGCATATGTAAATGCTGAAATATAAGGTGGAATTGCCATAGGTAAAACTAATAAAACACGAAGTAATTTTTTAAATGGAAAATCATATAAAGTTGTAAGTATAGCAAAAAAAATGCCTAGGGCACTAGTCGTTATAACTACAAAAAGCGTTAAAGTGAACGTGTTTGAAATTACTTCAAAAAGAACATGTTCAACTATTAACGCCATGCTAGGGCTATAATCTAATAAATGCCTTAATAAGAAAGCAAGGGGCAAAATAAAAAATATTGCCCCTAAATAAGATATAAATCTTGAGATTTTCCTCATCTTCTTTAATTTACCAACCTACTATATTCATTATGTTTATTGCATATATGTGGTTTCTATAAAGTGCTTCAAAATCTATCGGTGCTGTGTTAAATGAGGGAACATAGTTTATTGAAAATTCATTATTGTAGTTTGTTAATATATTTTGGGCATATTCACTAAGTGCGAATTGCATAAATGCTATAGCCCCTGAAACATTGTTACTATATCTAGGAATAGCCATGCCGCTTATATTTATGTGTGTATTTTCAGGGAATATTAAATAAACATCTTCCCCATGCCCCTCTTCTTGCATTAATGCTAAATAGTAAGTATTTACTAAGGCTACGCTTCCAAGCCCTGCTTCAATTGCATTAATTTGGTCTCTATCGTTTCCTTGCGGGTTTCTTGCTATGTTGTTTACTATTGATTCTGCCCAAGCTAGTGCTTCATCAAAACCATAAAGCTCTATAATAGAAGCTAGCAAGCTTATATTATACATATGATTTCCTGGGCGAAGAAGAATTTCGCCAGCAAAACGCTCGTCTGCTAAATCTAAATAGCTATTTATTTCTATATTATAATCATTAGTTGCTATAATTCTTGCTCTATAGCTTAAAGCGTACCAATAACCTTGTGGGTCGTGTAAATTTAAATTAGAGTTTAAATCCAAAGTTCCAAAGCCAGCTGCTTGCAACGCTTCTGCAGTTGGAATTTGAAGCAAACCTTGGCTTCTTGCATTTGAAAGCATAGCCCCATCATCGGCTATTATTAAATCTGCTTCTGTGCCGCTTCCTTCTGCCGCTAATCTTGCGATTACTTGCCCGCCATGTGCATGAACTACATTAACCCCTATTCCTGTTTCTTCTGTAAATCTTCTAAATATATGTTCATCTGCAACAAAGTGCCTAGCTGAATATATGTTTATTGTACCCTCTGTGCCATGGGTGTGCCATTCAAAATTGCTATGGTCGTGATTATGTCCATGCCCGCCATGGTTATGATTATGCCCGTGTTCGTGATTATGCTCATGTGAGTCGCTATGTTCATGGTTGTGTGTGTGTTCATGGCTAGTTCCATGCTCGTTTTGCTCATGGGCTGGCTGTTCTCCTGCACCACAAGATACTAAAAATGTTACAAAGCTTAATATTGCGAATTTTTTCATTGTTGAATTTCTCCTATAATTGTAAGTTTGAATTTTTAATAATTTTTAATAATATTATAGCTGCTGCTTTATAAATCTTGAGCATTTAACTTTATTAAGAATAGAGCACCTCTAAAAGCTGATAAATTTTTTAGCTTCGTCAATTTATAAAATTTTAATCTTCTCTTAATTTTACTATTTTTGCTGCTTGCTTTTTTCTATCTTCATCCATAGTTGCATAATGTTTTCTAGTAGTGTTCACATCTTTATGGCCTAAAACAGCTGCAACTAAATAAATATCACCAGTTTCTCTATAGAGGTTTGTACCGTATGTAGACCGAAGTTTGTGTGTTGATATATTTTTTAAATTAAAAATTTTTGTATATTTTTTAATTAAATTTTGAACCGTTCTAGCCCCTATACGTTTATTTTGCATAGATAGGAAAAAAGCATTTTCATGCCCTTGGGCTGTCTTTTTTTCAAGCCTTTCTTTTAAATAATCTTTTAAAGCTCTTTCTACTTCTTGGCTAAAATATACTATATCTTCATTGCCGCCTTTTCTTGTTATTAAAATGGCATTTTGTTCAAAATTTATATGGTTTATATCTATTCCTATACATTCTGAAAGTCTTAGACCTGTGCCTAAAAGCAAAGTTATTATTGCTAAATCTCTAATTTTAGTGTGCGAGTGATAATTTTTTTGAGTTTTCGTTAAATTTTCGCCATCTTCCACACTATCTAAAAGCCTAGCAATTTCATCTACATCTAACTTCGTTATATTTTTTTGAGGAATTTTAGGTGTTTCAACTATGTTTGCTGGATTGTTTTTAATTTTTTCTTTCTTTATAAAATAATCATATAGCCGCCTCAATGCACTTAGCTTTCTACTTTTAGAAACCGCTTTATTGTTTGAGTTTTCTAAGAAAACTTCTATGTGCTCGGCTTTAATTTTTTCTAGATCTGAAAGGCTTTTTATATAAGCTATTTTTTTTTCTTCTAAAAACTCAAAAAATAAGCGTATATCATAAATATAGCCTAGCTTTGTAGAATTTGCCGCATTTATACCTCTTGAAAATTCAGAAACAAAACTTGGCAAGTGGTTCAGAATGGCTTGCATAGTTTCTAAGTTTTCTTTCTCTTTTTTCTCAGTATAATTTTTCATAGCCATACTATTTTAGCATATATAAATTTTTTTTGCAAGCTTTTTTTGCCTTTAGCTTTGTACAAAATAAAAAAGAGCTTGTGAGCTCTTTTTGCTTGAATATTAGTCTAATAATTTAACTAGTTCTCTTATAGTTTTTTTAGACACTTTCTTTCCATTATATTCAACTAAATCTTCGCTTTTTTCACCTGTGAACACATCTGAAGCTTGGTGCTTGGCTATCATTATTGAATCGCCCTCAAGAGAGATTTCTACACCATCTCGAACTTCTATTCCAAGAGTTCTTCGCATTTCTATAGGAATAACTATTCTTCCTAGCTCATCTAAATTTCTTATTATACCCACTGTTTTTTTGTTCATTTAACCACTCCTTTAATTTTATGTAAATTTTGGCAACATTATTTTATTTATTACCATTACATGATTTTACATAATTCTATCACACATTACATTAAAAGTAAAGTTAATTTTTTGTAAAGTAATTAAACTGTAATATTTATCTCAAACTGCTAATATTATTAACTATGCTTACTTATATTTGGTCTATAATGATAATTTTGGGAATAATCTTTTCAATACTAACAGGCGGCATTTCACAAATCACAACTACTACAATCGATTCTGCAGAAGCCGCAACAACTTTAGTAATACAAATGATAGGCATAATCTGTATGTGGATGGGGCTTATGAGAATAGCCGAAAATAGCGGCTTAATTAATCAACTTTCAATTAAACTAGCTCCTCTTCTTAATTTTCTTTTCCCAGAGCTAAAAGGAAACTCTAAAATATTAAATTACATAGCAACAAATTTAATTGCCAATGCTCTTGGGCTTGGCTGGGCAGCAACGCCAGCCGGCATACTTGCAATGAAAGAAATGCAAAAACTAGCTGAAGATAAAAAAACCGCAACAAAAAGTATGTGTATGTTTATGATTTTGAATATGAGCTTTTTACAGCTAATATCTGTAACAGTTTTAGCTGATAGAGCAGCAGCAGGGTCTGTAGATGCCGCAATAGTAATTGGCCCCGGCATAATAGTAACTACTATAACTACTATAGTTGCAATTATAGTAGCGAAAGCTTATGAAAGGTCAAATGAGGAAAAAATAGCTAAAAATAAAAAATTAAAATCAACGTTACTATTTAGAAAAGGAGATTAAAATTGATACTATTTTTAAGCGATATTATCGTTCCTTTAATTTTTATAATAGTAATTAGCCATGCACTTCTTAAAAAGATAGATGTTTTCGGAAGCTTTTTAGAGGGTGCAAAAATAGGGTTAGAAACTGTTTTCACTGTGTTTCCAACCCTTGTCGGTCTTTTAGTTGCCGTTGGCATTTTGCGGGGAAGCGGATTTTTGGAATTTCTAGGTAGAATTTTAAGCCCTTTCACAGAAGCTTTTGGGCTTCCTTATGAAATAGCTCAGCTTTCTTTAATGCGGCTTTTTAGTGCCGCCGCTGCTCGTGGGCTTCAATTAGATATATTTGAAACACATGGCCCCGATAGTTACTTAGGTTTAATTGCCTCGGTAATAATGAGCAGCACAGAAACCGTTTTTTACATAATGAGTGTATACTTTGCAAGTGTAAAAATAAGCAGCACAAAATATACGCTTAAGGCTGCTATTTTAGTAAATTTAATTGGCGTTGTTGTATCTATATTAATAATTAAATATTTTTTTGGAGCTTCTCTTTAATCCCCTTTGGGGCAGTTTGATTTTTTTCAATTATACCCAATGGAATATAGTTAAGAAATAAACAGCTCTTTAAGCTAAGTGGCTAATCTCTTTTAAGCTCTATCAAATAGCTTTCTAATTCGTTTAAAGAGTTGTATATATTTTGGAAGTCTTTCCCTTCAGGTGTTTTTAAATATCTATTTATAAGTGCTTGGTAGTCTTCTTGGAAAGATTTCACTATATTTTTTTGGCTGTCTATAGAGCTGAAAATATTATTTACTATCGAAACCATATCTTCGTGCATTTCTACAGCTGCCATTTCAGCATTTTTTATTATATTATTTGCAGCCACTTGCGAGTTAACCATGGCATTTGTAATAGCGTCTTCTTTTTCTTTAAATTCTTCAATTTTTTTTTCTAATTCTTTTATATGTTTGTCAACTTCTGCTATGTCGTAGCCTTTTTTTACAATATTAAATTTCATTTTTCTTATCCTCGTACTTTATAATTGTGTTATAATATATATTATCACATATTACACATTTTTTCAAGGGGAGATTTCAATGGACGACAATTTTTTTATGAACCAAGCTTTCTTAGAAGCCAAAAAAGCATTTGATTTGAAAGAAGTGCCTATAGGGTGTGTAATAACTATTCCCAAGGCTAGTATAGTAAAAAAAAATGAATTATCTAATCATAATATTTTTAAAGAGCCTACAAATGATAATTTAAACATATCTAATCAAATAATTATAGGCAAAGGCTTTAATATGCGAAACACTCTAGGAAACACTTTAAAACACGCAGAATTAATAGCCATAAATGAGGCTTGCGAAAAATTAAATGATTGGCGGTTAGAAAATTGCACAATTTATGTTACAGTTGAGCCTTGTGCAATGTGTGCAGGGGCAATTTTGCAAGCTAGAATTCCTAGGTTAGTTTTTGGTGCTAAAAACGCAAAAGCTGGGTGTGCAGGTTCGGTTTTGAATATTTTGCAAAATGATAGTTTTAATCATAAAGTTAATATTTCTCAACTTATGGAAAAAGAATGTGGTGAGCTTATGAGCAGTTTTTTTAATCTTCTAAGGGGAGTGTCTAAATCGTATTGATGCTGCTTTAAAGCTGCTCTTAGGTATATTTCCAGAATAAAAAAAGAATGCAACTCGAAAAATGTTTTTTTATTTAAAAATTTGCTTGAAAACCTGTTTCAAACGTGCTATAATTAGGTGTTCAACCATTGTCCAAAAAACTTTTAAGAGCTACTTTGTTGTTGGATAATAAAAATTTAGAAAAGAGGTTTAAAATGAGTAATTATAAAAAAATTAGTAAAATTTTAGCTATACCTATGATATCTTTATTAATTCCGATGCCAACCTTAGCTGTTGAGACTACTGCCACAACTAGAAGTATATTAGGGCGAAGTGTTACATATGTAGAACTAGACCTTAGCGAGTGGCAAGTGTACGGTTTTACAACCCCTCAACTTTTTGGGCGTAGAACAGCTTCTTTACAAGAATTTTGGAATGCAACTTCTAATTACCACGGATATGAAACGCTCATCTTTCCTGTTAATT
>WRFW01000143.1 GCA_009787435.1 Defluviitaleaceae bacterium | reverse complement strand
CCAAGGTTTAGAAGCTATCGGCGGCAATATGTTTATTAGCACACCTGCTAGCGGCGAGCCGATAGTTGAAACACAAAATGCTGTTGCTCAGCCGTCTCATGTGCTTCAAGGGCATTTAGAGCGTTCAAATGTTTTAATTGCCGATGAAATGGTTAATTTAATTGTTTCTCAACGTGCTTTTGAGCTTAACTCAAGAATAATAACAACTTCAGATGATATGCTTCAGCAAGCTAATAATATGAGAAGATAGTTTTTATACACTTAAATAAAATTTAAGAGGTTAGGTTTATGAATAACATACAAGCATTAAACAATTTCAATAACATATCCAATATAGGTGTTTCAAGAGAAGAAAATCAATTAGCAAATTTTGAAGCTATTCTTGAAAGAGTATCTCAAAGCGGTGAAAATGAAAGAGATACATCCGCTTTAAGAGATGCAGCAATTCAAATGGAAAGCCTTTTTATATATCAAATGTTCCAAGCTATGCGGCGAACTGTTCCAGAGCCGCAAGGGCTTTTTGAACGAAGCAATGCAGAAGTAATTTTTACACAAATGCTAGATGAAGAAAAAGCAAAGGTAATGGCACAAGCTGGTGGAGTTGGTATAGCAGATGCTATTTACAGAGAACTAACTAGGTGAGGTAAAGCTATTGAAATGGACAGAAGAATTAGCAACTAAAATTAATTTAATCGATGAAGACCATAAAGAAATTATTAGAAGAATGAATGATGTTGTAGTTGCGGGCGAAAAAGGAGACGGTGAAATTATAAAGCGTTCTTTACATATGTTAGAAGAATTTTGCAAAACTCACTTTTCTAATGAAGAAAACTTACAATTAAGGGGTAGGTGCCCAAACTATAAAAATCATTATCGCTTTCATACAATGTTTTTAAAAGAAGTTAAATATTTTATAGATGAAGTCGAGAAAAGGGGACCCTCAAAAGATTTAACCGATGGCGTTCACGACCTTATAGAAGATTGGCTAGTAGACCATATAAAATTTGTTGATAAAAATCTCGCTAAGCATCTTTTCAAAGTAAATGTGTTAGACTAGGGCAGTTGGAATATAAATTTTATTGCTCTCTTAGGCATGTGTGATTTAGAAGCTTTCAAATAAAAACACACCCAATTAAGGGTGTGTTTTTTGCTGTTCTTGTTTTGTCTTGTTCTGTTCTTGTTCAGTTTATATTTTTTCTATTCTATTCTTATTCGTGAATTCTACCTCCGTGATTTTCTTCAGTTTCATTGTTAAATTCACTTTCATATACGTCTGTTTCATTTTCTTCTTCAATTTCATTGCTTTGTTCTTCATCTTCTTCGTTTAATTCTTTATCGTTATCAAGTTCGTTTTCATATACGTCTGTTTCATTTTCTTCTTCAATCTCATTGCTTTGTTCTTCATCTTCTTCGTTTAATTCTTTATCGTTATCAAGTTCGTTTTCATATACGTTTGTTTCATTTTCTTCTTCAATCTCATTGCTTTGTTCTTCATCTTCTTCGTTTAGTTCTTTATCGTTATCAAGTTCGTTTTCATATACGTCTGTTTCATTTTCTTCTTCTTCAAGTTCATTTGATTGTGCATTTCCATATCTATATACAAGTTCAGCAGGTGTAATGTTTGTACGGTACCATAGCCCCGCACTAATATCTGGTGCCCAGTTTAAATCACCATGCCCCCAAATTACAACGTGCAATGCTCTCCAAACATAACCATTATGGTAAACTAGATCTCCCATATAGTAAGTTGCGTATGGGTTCCATCTAAATTGGTCTAATTGGTCTGGTGTTGGTTGTGGGTTTGGGTCAATAGGGTTTGGTTGTGGTTCTTCTGGTTGATAGCCATTATAATATCTATCTGTATAGCATAAAGACTCACGAACAAATTGCCATTGAGAATGTGCAACGCCTGGTCTCCAGTTTTGGTCTCCCCAGAATGTGAAGCGGATGTTTATGTTTCTATATATTCTTCCTCTATATCTAATATAGTCGCCATTATCGAAATAGTACCCTATTCCTATATCTTCCCATCTAAGTATAAGGCAGTCGTTATGTCTCCATATTGCGAAAAGAGTAACGTCTGAATTTACAGTTATTTCATGAATTGCATCTCTAGGGTTAGTTGTGCGTGTTTTTGACCATCCCTTAAATGTATGGTCTTCAAGAGTAGGTTCTTCTTTTCCGAGTAAATTTATAGTGGTGCCTATAATAACTCGCACATAACGAGTGCTTTCTCCATTTTCAAAAAGCCCGTTTAAAGCATCAAAAGTTAAAATAACCTCTGCTTGCCAATAAGCGTATAAGCTTATGTGAGATATTATTGTTTTACCTTCAATATCAACATGGTTTCCATCGGCATCTACCCACCATCTAAATATGTGGTTTTGTTTGTGTGGTATTATTACCTCATGAGAGAATGGCATCCCATGGTATTCTGTTTGAAATCTAGTAGAAATAGAGCCATTAGGGAATATGCCGCCATTAGGGTTAAAGCTTATAACATGTCTAGCTTCTTGAATTAATAGAGTATCTTCAGTAAAACGTTTGTTTAAAAGCTGTTCTCTAGTAAAACCTCCCTCATATCTTCTTCCATATATAAACCATACAGCAACTGGTATATAGCGGGAATCACTTGATACACTAGGAATTTGGATTTCTGTTAAATAGACGCCATGTGTGTCAAAATCCACACCGTCAAATCTATTTCTAATATTTATAACTGTAGGTGTGCCATCTCTGAATATATTTTCAAAAGTTATAGTTATATATCCAGGAATATACACCCAAAATGCAACGAAAACTTTATCGCCAGATACTAATATATTTTGCCCAGGAATAGCAAAAGCACCTGTTTCAGAGCCTTGTAAATACCAACGAAGCATTCTTCTTCCATAACTATCATTTGGCAAAACAGGAGTAGCAAGTTGAGTTCTTTCAAATCTATTTACTTGGTATACTATTCCACCCTCTGAAATAAATGTTACAGTGTAAATTTCGTGCATAGCCCACTTAGCTTGTAAATATATGCTTTCTTCTGTCGTTTGTCTGCCTTCTGTAGCAAAATAAACAGCTTCTTCATCACTATTTACCATAAACCAACCTAGAAAATTATGGTGTGGTTTGTAAGGAATGCTTAAGTAAAAGTAATATTCACGCGGCTCTATGTTTAAATTTGTATAAATAGTTACCGAAGGCGTACGCAGTCTAGCTTCTAAAAGCTCATGGCCTTCTTCAACTTCATCATTAAAGTTTAAAGTAACTCTTGGAAGAGTGTGCCATCTAGCATAAAACCTAGTATATTCTTCAGAAATTTCCACTTCACCATAAAGTGTTACAAAGTTTCCGTTAGAGTTATACCAGCCTAGAAATTCATAACCAGCACGAGCCAAACGTGGTAAATCAAAATTAAATTCTGTTTGCTCTTCGTTAGTAGGGTTAGCATGAAGAGTAACAATATCTTCATGGGCTTCATTCACTAAAATAACTCTAGGGAATTCTCGCCATGTAGCATATAGCGTTATATCTTCTTCTACTGGAAAGCTGCCAAGAGACACAGGCACAAACTCTCCGTATACTAGTCTATTCCAAGTTAAGAAGCGGTGGTTTGTTTTTTCTGCCCTTTCTAAGTAGAAAGTATATATCATTCCTGCATAAGTTGGTGTTGGAATAGAAGGAAAAGTAGTTTGAGCGTCTGTTCCGTCGTTTCTAACAAGTGTTACAGTTGGAAAGTATGTGAAAACAGCATAAAGTCTAGCACGCTCGGTGTAATTACTAATTCTTAGGTTTTCTAAATTTACAAATGCTCCTTGCACCCATTTTTCACCGTAACTATTTACCCAATGAGAAAACACGCCCGCATTTCTATAATGCATAGGTGGGTTCATATTTACCAGAGCTATGTCTAAAAGGCCATTATATAAAGAGTCTAATATAGCGTGTAATGCACCGTTGTTTATAAACTCTATAGTAAGAGATGTGTGCCAATCTGCATATAAAGTTTTTTCTTCATAAATAGGAGGGAGCGGGCTTGTTTGTAATTGTGTGCCAGGTATTCTTTGTGGAGTAGTATACCAAGCCACAAACATATGGTGGTTTCTGCCTGGTGTTGCCGGCATTATTATAGTGTCGCCTTCGATAACGTGTTGAGAAGCTATTCTTTGTGGAGTAGTTAACTGCTCTTCTCTTAAATCATTAGTTTCAAAATGAACCCAATGTCTTCTTATAGGCTGACCAGGACCAGGCTGACCAAAACCACCAGAACCAGAACCACCAGAACCGCTAGGCGGTAAAGCAGTAAACACTGGCACTATAGTCATATTTCTATCTACTCTTCTGCGTAATCCTTGAATGAATTCTAGAGTTGGGGTTTGGTTCCAATCTCCTATAAATTCATTTGTTTCTAAAACTTCAAAACCTCTAAAGTGCCTTCCGAGGGAAGTAGGAAGTGCATTAATTGCACTAAAGTTCACATAAGGGTTTCCATCTATCCAATTTAGATTTTGTACAGGGGTAGTAATACCATTTAAAGGTCTTGGTGGAACTCCATTTATATTATTTGGGCGTACTGTATAAAAATATTGGCGAGCAGGGCGGTTTTGCCATTGAACACCTGTGCCATTATCAAATTGAACATACCAAGTCCAAATAGCGTGAATGTCTATATTGCCATTAATTACAGTGGCATTAGTTAAGTCTGAGCTTCTAAACCAAGTGTATGAACTATCACTATTTTGAACTGCCCAGCCTATGTGCCTAGCACCATCTGCACGTGTTTGCATAGAACCTGTTCCAAAATTTATTCTAGCGTTGTTTGAAACTACAAACTCTATAAATGTTTCATCGCCTTGAAAACGGTTGTTGAAAATTCTAACTTCATTTTCAAGCACTCTTTCATATCTTGCATATAGCCTAGCTATACCTTGTGCATTAAAAATAACATTTTCAGCTATGCTAGCAGCATCGTTAGGATTAACACGAACTCCACCAACAGGCGATGTATACCAGCCTGCAAAAGCGTGCATATGTCTAACAGGTATAATCATACCATTACTCAAAGAAATTTGCTGATTTATTACTTCAAAAAAAGTTTCATGAGTTGCAGTGTTTAAAGCA
This sequence comes from Defluviitaleaceae bacterium, assembly GCA_009787435.1. Taxonomy (GTDB): domain Bacteria; phylum Bacillota; class Clostridia; order Lachnospirales; family UBA5962; genus WRFW01. The sequence goes on along the minus strand of WRFW01000143.1, from coordinate 1,837 downwards.
GGGATGTTATTCGCTCTAAATAATCCACCATTTTGGACATTGCCTGTTATAACTGTGGCTACGGAAGGACCTGAGGAAGCACCTGTTCCATTGTGGCGAACTAGATCTATTCTTCTTGAGAAGTGTGCATAAAGGTCTACATATCTATAAGCACCATAAGTTTGGTTAACAGATAATATTGTGTTTAGAGGGTTGCTTATAGGGGCAATTCTTGTGTCTCCGTATAAAAGCCAACCGCCAAAGTTTACACCGCCCTTGCCATCTGAAATAAAGTTTGGAGTAACTCCTAATTGGTTTGTAGTAACATTAACTGTAGGATTAATAGAAACATCTCTAGTTATAGGGGAAGGGGCTGTTCCAAATTCATTATTGAAGCGTATTCTAAGCTCTTGTTCTATCCGGTCTGGAGAAAATCTAGCGTGAAAAGTTCTATCTTGACCTGCTTCAGCAAAAAATATACTCGCAAGCTGACCGCCAGTTGCAGCAGTAAACCAACCAACAAAGCTTTGGCCTGCCGGTGCACCATCAGGAATAGGCAGAGAAGCTAAGCTTGTACCTACACGAACTCTTATAGGCTCTATGTTAGCAACGTTTGCTGGTGCAATAATAAAACTTACAGTTATATAATTAGATACCCACCTAGCACGTAAGTTAAAGTTTTCCCCTGCAGGGCCCACTTGTGTAGATGGTGTTATAAGGCTCCAATTATTAACAACATTTCCGGCTGTATTTCTTTGAACTTCCCAGCCTACAAAAGAATAACCTTCTCTTTCAGGGGCTTCGCTTGGAACTGGCACTAGAGCACCAACTGGGTGATACAAGCTATCTATAGCGGCAGAAGTTCCGCCGTTTAAATCAAAATTAACATTAACATGCGTGCTTACCCACCTAGCCACTAAGTTAAAGTCTCTACCATCTTGAGGAGCAGTGATATTATTTGCATTTGTATTTCCTTCAAACCAACCACCGAATAAATAACCTTCTCTAGTTGGTTCTTGCGGAAAGCCATTTCTTAAAGGCTGCCCTCTATCTACAATAGCAGAAGCAATTTGTGCAGGTGTGCCCCCGTTAGTATTAAAATTAAGAGTGCTAGCAGTTAAAGACCACCTTGCATAAAGAGTTAAGCCTCCTTGTCTATAAGGCAGGGGATCATTAAAGTTCCACTGCGTGCCCCCGTTACGCTGTGTAAACCAACCTAAAAAAGCGTGGTTTAATCTAGTTGGGTTAGTAGGCGGCTGAATTTGGGCACCGCTTGGCACATAAACTAAATTGCTGCCTATTTGCATAGAGCCGCCATTTGGGTCAAAAGTAACGAGGGTTCTTATAGCATCAGTGCTTTCGGTTATAGCTGCCGCCGCTTCTGTAACTATGCTATTTCCGTTATTTGCGAAAACAGACACTGGCTGCATTATCGGCTGAGCTATCATAATCGCTGCAATAAACCCAGCGTAAAATTTGTTCCTTGTTTTATTTTTGCTCATAAAATTTAGTGTAATTAATATAAAAATAATTACACTTTCCTTTCGTATCATATTTTTTATTTTGTTGCTTATTTTGCGGAGCTCCCTAAAATAAGACTAATATTACTAACTCTTATCTAGGTGTTATCTCTATACCTGTGTTTATATCTGGTGAAGCAAATTTTGCAAACTTGCACACTTTTTTATCACCCCCCTTTTTTGAAAATTTATAAAATGCATTTTATACTTTTTATCTTACACCATTCTTTTTTCTTTGTCTACAGCGTGAGAATAAAATTTTCAGTATATTTTTTGAATGATAATGCAACTTTTATCTTATGTTTAACATATTATTACAACGGGGGGGGGGCGATATT
>WRFW01000142.1 GCA_009787435.1 Defluviitaleaceae bacterium | reverse complement strand
ATTTGCTATAGCAGATGCAACAAGCTTAACAGAAGCAGGCTATGTAGGGGAAGATGTTGAAAATATTCTTCTTCGTCTCATTCAAGCGGCAGACTATGATGTTGAACTTGCACAAAAAGGAATAATTTATATAGACGAGATAGACAAAGTAGCAAGAAAAGGTGAAAATGTTTCTATAACTAGAGATGTTAGTGGGGAAGGTGTGCAGCAAGCACTTCTTAAAATATTAGAGGGAACTGTTGCAAATGTGCCGCCGCAAGGCGGGCGTAAACACCCACACCAAGAATTTATTCCGATAGATACTACAAATATATTATTTATTTGCGGTGGTGCTTTTAGCGGAATGGACAAAGTTATAGAAGCTAGATTGAATAAAAAAGTTATCGGTTTTGATTCTAAAATTGCTAGTGAAGAAGTGAGCGAAGCAGATAGAAAAATATTGCCTGTAGATTTAACTAAGTTTGGCTTAATTCAAGAATTTATCGGCCGTTTGCCGAGTATAGTTGCGCTTCACCCGCTTGATGAAGAAGCACTTTTAAGCATTTTAACAGAGCCTAAAAATGCATTAGTTCGCCAATATCAATATTTATTTGAAATAGACGACATACACTTAGAATTTACTAGAGAAGCTTTAATAGAAATTGCAAATTTAGCTATTAAAAGAGAAACAGGGGCTAGAGGTTTGCGTGCTATAATAGAAAGCTTTATGACCGATATAATGTTTGAAACGCCATCTAATGAGGGCATTGAAAAAATAATTATAACACGTGAAACTGTTTTAGGGCTTGATAAGCCAGAGTATATATTAACCCAAATAGCTTCCTAACCACCTGTGGTGTGAGGCATTATTTTATAATTAAGTATAATTTAAGTTTGCCCACACATTATATAAAAGCTAAAATTATTAACAACAATCCTCCGAGCCAAGATAGGTTTAAATCTATTTTGGCTAATTTTCCACCTAATATTTGTCCTATATACATAAAAATAGGCCCTATTGTAAATGATAATAAAAAAATTGCTATAGGGGAAGCCTCTAAACTTATGCCTAGTAAGGCATTATCTATGCTAAGGGCTAGTGCTAAAAAAATAGCCATTTTAAAAGAAATTTGATTATGAACTTCGGCTTTTTTTCTGCTTTCGTAAATTTTATAAATGCCTAAAGCTATAAGTAAAAAAGACTGCACTAAAGCAGGCACTGTTATAAAAAAGCCTAGAAAAAAGCTAACGCTTAAAATCATACTTCCTATTGTGTTTATTATGAAAATGTGTTTTAGGGGTATAACCGTTTTGTTAGCTGCATATGCGAAGCTTATCGCAAAGGCATCTAATGAAGCTATTAATACTATTAAAATTAACATAGTATATGATATGCGAAAAAGTACAGGGAGGTAACATGTACAAAAATGCTGGTTTTGATGTTATCACAATTAGAAAATTTGAAAAAGAAGAGCTTGAAATAAGGCAATCACTAGTTACAAAACTTATGCACCTTTCAGAGCTTTCCCCAGAAGTTAACAAGTCTCGTAATAAAATTTTACAAATTGCGAAACTTTCACCTGAATTCACCTTAGAAAGAAATTCTAAAAATGTATTAGTTGCTATTAGCAGACAGAGTTTGCAAAATCTAGTATTTGAAAATTTTGTGCGAGAGGAGGAAGAAGAAAATTGGCTAGAACAGAAGACTCAATGGTAATGAAATTTTCTCTTTTAATAGTTAATGTTGAAAAAAGATTAGTATATGGAATGGACACGGAAAATAGAGAAGCCTTAGACTTTTTAAGCAAAGGTAACAGCAAGCTTAGCCTTGCTAGCACTAGCCCTTTGCGTATTATTTTTCCGCAATATGCAACTAATGAATATTTAAAAATTTTAGTTAATGAAATTCATTCTGTGTTGCCTTATGGCAATGAAGAAGCTTGGCATACAGCTTGTGAAATAGTAGGTAATTTACACAATATAGAAAAACGTATACAGCTTGCAAAAAATTATTTGCAAATGCAAAATTATAAACTTTATAATGCCCGCTGCTTTGTTTTTTGGGCTATGGTCGGCTGTATCGCTTATAAAGAAGAATTTGCTGAAAATATTTCAATGGCTGTAGACTTTGCGCGTATTTTTGGCTTAAAAGAAGCCGAAATATTAGATATTTCAATGGTAGTTCGTGCTTTTTTCGGTGAAGCAGATGAAAATTATAGGTTAGTGCACCCAGAAACAGCACAGCTCTTTAACGGTGCTTGGAATTATTTAAAAACACATTAATCGCCTGTTTTAAAAAAAGGCTTGCCAGCCAGGCTAATTTGCAGAGTTTTAGTTCGCAAACCAAAATAGCCCTTTGCAATTATGCACCACCACAGGTGGTTTTAAAAAACTATTGACAGCATAAAGAAAATATGGTATACTGTATACAAAATAAATTTAATAAAACCGCTAGGGGTGCTTTCAAAAGCTGAGATTATACCCTTTGTTACCTGATTCGGATAATGCCGACGTAGGAAAGCTTAATATTTAAGGCTTATTATGCCCCCCTTTCGGTTTTAAAAAATAAGAGGGGGAATTTTTATGTTCAAAAAGGTTTTAAATAAATTTTTCAGTTTCACAGCTTTAGGCTCAGCGGCACTATTAGCTGCCTGTGGCAACGGGGATGTTCAAGAAAATATATATCCAGCTGTTTATGAGCCTGCACCATATGAAGATACTTCACCAATTAGAATAGCACAGCTTGTAGAAGATGCAAGCCCAGAAGTTTTAGCAGTTTTTGAGTATTTTAGAACAGGGCTGGAAGAGCACATAGGCAGAGAAGTTATACTAATTGAGGGTGCAACACATGTAGTTGGTATTGAAGCGATGCGTGCTGGCAATTTAGACCTTATGTGGGGCTCGCCTTTCGTATACTTGCTTGCAACTCGTGATATGGAAGCTCATAGATTAGCAGTTACTAGCAGTGCAATAAATATTAATAAAACGCTTTTCATAACAGCAAATGATAATATACAAACTATGGAAGATATACAAGGGCATAGCTTAGCTTTTGTTTCTACAAGCAGTGCTTCGGGTTATTTATACCCTATGTATTATTTAATGAATTTCACAAATAGCACACATGATGAGCTTTTAGCAGGTGATTTTTTCAGTGCTGTTGCATTTTCAGGTAACCAGCAAGCTAGTGTAATGGGTGTTTATCACGGCGATTATGATGTTGCTGCAGTTGGCAATATACAGTTTAATAACTTATTAAACGCTGGTATAATAAACGAAGAAGATATACGCATTATAGGAAACACAGAAATTATTCCTTTCCCAGGATACATAGCAGCGGGGCATTTGCCAGCAGAGCTTAGAGAAAGTATAAGAGAATTTATACTTAATTTTGACAATACTGATTATTTTGTTGAACGCTTTGTGGACCCAGATGTTCGCTTTGTAATCCCAAATGAAGCCGAGATAGTTCATTTGCGTTCTATGGTGGAAGCTTTAAACATAGATCTAGAAGAACAAGGTTAAAATGTTAGAAAATGCGAAAATAAAAATATAAAAAAATATGCTGCTTAAAATTAAAAATCTTTCAAAAACTTATGATAGCAAAAATTACGCCTTAAGAGACGTTAGTTTTAATGTTTCAGAGGGCGAGTTTATAGCAGTCGTTGGGCTTTCTGGGGCTGGCAAATCAACTTTTATACGTTGTATAAATAGGCTAGTCCCTTTTTCTGAGGGGGAAATTTTTTTTAACGGTGAAAACTTACACAATGCTAATCGCTATTCCTTAAAAAAAATACGTTCAAAAATAGGTATGGTATTTCAACACCACAATTTAATTGAGCAAACTACAGTTTTAAGCAATGTTTTGCATGGTAGGCTCGGGGAAACTAGCTTTATAAGAAGTGCACTAGGGCTATATAGAAAAGAAGATAAAGAAGAAGCTTATAAGCTTTTAAAAACAGTTGGCTTATACGATTATAAAGATAAAAAAGCAAAAACGCTTTCTGGCGGGCAAATGCAAAGGGTCGGTATTTGTAGAGCTTTAATGCAAAAACCTAAGCTTCTTTTGGCAGATGAACCTATAGCTTCATTAGACCCTGTTTCAGCTGAAACAGTAATGGAAACTATGAAAGCGGTAAATGAGAAAACTAATTTAACGATAATAGTTAACTTACACCAAGTAGACTTTGCAAAAAAATATGCTTCCAGAATAATAGGAATGAAAGCGGGAAAAATTTTTTTTGATGGAACGCCTAAAAGTTTAACAGAAGATATTATCAAAGAAATTTATAGTTAGCGAGCGATTTTAGCCACCGCTTCCTAATCATGAGCAGTATTAATAATTTTGGGAGCAATCTCAAAAGTATTATATCTAGCGAGCGATTTTAGCCACTGCTTCCTAATCGTGAGCAGATATAATACTTTTGAGATTTAAAATAAACGCATGAATAAAAAAATTCTATATTTTGTGTTAATAGCAGCAATTTCTGTGTTGCCTTTCATAATTTTAAATGTATCTTTATTAGATATAATTTTTTCTGTGCCTAGCTTATTTTCTTTTCTCTTTGATAACTTTTTTCCACCAAACTGGAACGCATTAGATGGCAATTTTATAATTGTTAGAAACACAATTCTTTTTGCAATAGTGGGCACTTGCATTTCAGCTCTGTTAGCCTTTTTTTTAGGAATTTTAATTTCTGAGTATTTTAACCCTTTCGTGCCAATTAGACTTTTGGCACGTTTTTTTGTGTCTTTTTTAAGAAATGTGCCTATAATAATTTTTGCTAGTATATTAGTTTTCATATTTGGAATAGGTCCTTTAATAGGAGTAATCGCTTTAGTTTTAGGTGGCGTAGGCTTTTTAGCCCGTAGTTATGCAAATAATATGGATGAACTTGCACAAAGTAAGTTAGAAGCTTTAAAGAGTACAGGGGCTTCTTATTTTCAAATAATTTTTCACGGTCTTTTTCCTGCATTCACACCCGCTTGGTTAAATTGGACTTTATTTGCTTTTGAAATAAACATAAGAATTTCAGCAGTTTTAGGCATGGTAGGTGCGGGTGGGTTAGGTTTGTTAATCCAAGCAAATTTAGACTTAAGAAACTTTAGAAGAGCAATGGCTTTAATAATTCTTTTAATGGCAATCGTTTTAATTGTAGAATTTTTTGTGAATAAACTTCGGGAAAGGTTAGAAAAAGGCTTGCCTTATGTGCCTATTATAGCCTTTATTATAGTGATTTTCTTTATCTCTGCAAGTGCTTTGAATTTAAATTTTCAAACATTTATACAACGTTTAAGCAACGCACCCCGTATTTTAGCTCACTTTGCTATTTTTGATTTTAGTGTAGCTCCTGAATTATTAGCTGCTTTGTTCACTTCTATTTTGTTAGGCTTGGCAGGTTTAGTTTTAGGTGCTGTTTTTTCATTTATTTTAACTTTTTTTGCGGCGAAAAACACAGCCCCAAGCTTAACAATTAAATTTTCAAAATACGAACTTAATTTAAATTTTTTGCCATTTTTAATTAAAGGGGCTATAGCTCTTTTGCGTGCTATCCCATCATTAGTAATTATTTTAATGATAATTGCAAGCTTAGGATTTGGCTATATAGCAGCAGTTTTAGGGATAGCTTTTTCAAGTCTAGGTTATTTAACTAAAGCATTTATAGCTAGTGTAGAAGAGCAAGAAGAAGCGAAGATAGAAGCTTTAAAGAGCACTGGTGCTTCACACATTCAAGTAATTTATCACGGAATATTGCCTGCAGTTTCAAGTGTATTTTGGCGTTGGATAAGCCTTAGGCTAGAATTTAATATATCGGATTCTATATCTTTGGGTGTTGTAGGGGCTGGGGGGATAGGAATGCTTCTAGCAAGAGCAATACGCCAGAGCAATTTTTCATATATAGCTACAGGCGTTTTTATAATTTTCATAGCTATGTTTATCTTAGAATTAATTATAGACAAACTCAGAAATTGAACTGTTAATCACATACACAAGCGGTTGACATTTTTGCTATAAAAGTGTATACTATTATTTGTGATAGAAGACTACACGGCTAGAATTTGGTTATCAAAGATAGTAAGGTTTAGCAAATTGTTGTTTAGCCACTGCTTTTTTAAATAATTTGCTAACCCTTATTATCTTTAATAATAGGCATAGAAAAAATTTATATACGGGGGTACAATGAAAAAATTACTATTTTTAAGCAGTTTGATTTTTATAGCTTCTTGCACAAGAGCAGAAGAAGATAGCTATTATAACGATGAATATTACACAATGCAAAATAGTGAAAACACCGCATTAGAGCAGCCAGAAGAAAACGACTACGGAAATATAGAAGATTTAAATGATGAAAATTTTAACCTAGCATTCCCGCCTAGTGCTTGGCCGCAAAGGGGCACTTGGGCAGGCAGCATTTACACAAATGAATACTTAGGAATAAAATTTACTATGCCAGAAAACTGGGAATCTTGGTCAGATGAAGAAATAGCAAGCAACATTGGCACAGGAATTGAATTTATTGAGGGTATAGAATCCGTTGAAGAAATAATGCGAACAGCTGAAATAACATCTTTTATGGAATTAATGGCTATGAACCCTGAAACAGCTGCTAATATTTCTATAGCTTTTCAAGTTTTAGAAGACCCTAATATGTCTGCTTTAGATTTTATAAATTATTCAGCAAATATAGCAAGCGATGTTATAGAAGTTTTTGTTGATGGCTTCCCTAATATTATATTAGGAAACACAAGTTGGAATGTTTATGAAACTGCTGTAGATTTGCCGGGTGCAAGAATGTATGCACGCCATTTAGTTAGTGTGCAAAGCGGCTTTGTTCGTATGATAAATTTAGCCCATATATATAGCTCGGAAACAGCAGAAGAGCTATTGCAGCTATTGTCAGAACTATTTTAGAAGATAGCTTTTAATACGCAATATTTTTATAGCTACTCACGATTGAAAAGC
>WRFW01000141.1 GCA_009787435.1 Defluviitaleaceae bacterium | reverse complement strand
TAAAAACTTCTAAGTTTTTTAGAAAGGCACGTTAAAGATATCCCGTTCTTTTTGATTTTTCTAAAAGTTCTCTTTCTGCTTGCGGCTTTCTTAAATAGTTTATTTCAACTTCATTATAATTAACGCTCTCATATTTAGAAGAAAGCAAGCAAACAGCCCCCGCCCGCACTGGTTCATTTAAAAAAGTTACTGGTTCATTTATTTGTGCCTTTAATTGTTCAAATGATATATTTTGCTCTTCTATAACACAAATACCATTTTTAAAGCCTGCCGCATAAACTTGCCCCCGCCTTGCATCCATAAAAGGCACTATTAATTTATTTGTATTAATTAAATTATACGCTAAGGCTTCCAAAGTAGGAACTTGTACAATTTTAATTTTTAAAGCTTGGGCAATGCCTATAGCAGTAGAAGCACCAATACGCAAACCAGTAAAAGAGCCTGGACCGTTGCTTAATGCTATTTTTTTAATCTCAGTAATATTTATATTAAGCGTTTTCAAGCAAGTTTCTACTATAGGCATTAGTGATTCTGAATGTGTAAGCCCTGTGTTTAAAAAAAGTTCACATAAAATCTTATCACCGAGCGACACCGCAACAGAGCAGCTTTTTTCAGAAGTATCTATTCCTAGTATCATAGTTGTCCTTTGTTTTTGTTATATAAATTAATAACTTATAGCTATTGAACGGCTTTAGCCACTGCTTTATGAGCCGTGAACAGTCATCATAAATGGGTTATTTTAAAGGCTAACATCAAAAAGCTTTGCTGCATTATCCCAAGTAACCTTTTCTACTTCTTCTATACTTAATTCTTTAATTTTGGCAATCTCTGCAACTATATATTTTAACATAGTAGAATCATTCCTTTTGCCACGGTGTGGCACAGGTGTTAAAAAAGGTGCATCTGTTTCTACTACTAAGTATTTAAGCGGTATAGCTTTTACTACTTCTTTCAAAACATTTGCATTTTTATAAGTTACAATGCCGCCAATACCTATTAAATACCCTAAACTTATATACTTTTCTGCAAGTGAAACATCGCCGCTAAAGCAGTGCATTATGCCTATAAATTTTTCAGTATCTTCATTAAGCATACTTGTACTATTTTTAACAGTTTCTTTAAGCTTTGCATTTTTCAATATATCAAACACTTCTTCATCAGCTTCTCTATTATGAATAATTACTGGAAGCCCTGTTTTTCTCACAAGGTCTAATTGTTCTAAAAAGCGTTTTCTTTGAATATCTCTTGGGCTGTAATCATAATGAAAGTCTAGACCAATTTCCCCAATAGCGACTACTTTTTCATTTTTAGACAATTTTTCTAATTGTTCAATATAATCTTCGGGCACATCTTTTGCATAGTGTGGGTGAATTCCAACAGCTGCTGAAAAAAATGGGTATTTTTCAGTAAGTGCTATAGACTTTTCAGAAGATTTAACATCAAAACTTATATTAATAACGTGGCATATGCCTTGTTCAGGGAAAGAAGAAAGAAGCTCTTCTCTATCTTTTTCGTATCTTTCCCCCTCATAATGGGCATGTGTTTCAAAGATTCTAGGTCTGTTCAAATTTTTTGTTTCTAAGTTTTTTTCTTTTTTACTATCATCATTTTTCTGTTCTTTTTGCTTCTCAAAAATCTTTTCACCCATTTTTACTTTCTCCAAACAATTTTTCAAGCTCTGTTTCTTCTTTTTTTAAGTCTATCCTAGGGAATAAAATATCGCCTTTTGTAACTTTCAAATCTTTAGGAAGCAGACCAAATTCTTTTGCTTCATCCCAATTATTTTTATTTGAATTAATGTGCGTTTTTATATATTCAGCAGTATTAGGCAAAAAAGGTGCAATTAATATACTAATAGAGCGGAGAGCCTCAAATAGAGTGTATAGCACACAGCTAAGCTCTTCTTTTTTAGTTTCATCTTTTGCTAATATCCAAGGTGTTGTTTCATCTATATATTTGTTAGTTCTTCGGATTAATGTCCATATGGTTTCTAAAGCTGTGCTAAACATTAAATTATCCATAGCTTTTTCAACTTCTGTTATTGTTTCGGCTATAGTTTTTTTAACTGCTTGTGTTGGGTTTAAATCTTCATTTGTCCCTATAGCATTCATAGCTTTTTCTATATCTTCTATGTTTAATAATTGCCCCTCGCTAGCTATGCTAGTTGGAAAATATTGAACAGCCATGCTTAGCGAGCGGGAAACTAAATTTCCTAAATCGTTTGCTAAATCGTGGTTTATTCTATTTAGAAAGGCGGGTGTTGTAAAATCGGCATCTTGCCCTAAATTCATTTCACGCATAAGAAAATAACGCACACTATCTTTTCCGTATCTATCAATTAAAAAGTTTGGCTCAACAGAATTCCCTTTAGATTTAGATATTTTTTCGCCTTTAATTTTAAGAAACCCATGCCCAAAAATTTTTTCAGGCAAAGGCTCGCCAAGTGCCATTAAAATAGCGGGCCATATTATAGTGTGGAAACGGACTATGTCTTTTCCTACCATGTGTACATTTGCAGGCCAATAATTTTTATAACGCTCGCCTTGCTCAGCTTCTAAATTAAAGCCTAGCTTAGTTATATAGTTTGAAAGTGCATCTATCCAAACGTATACTACGTGCCCATGGTCAAACTCTACTGGCACACCCCAAGTAAATGTAGTTCTTGAAACACAGAGCGGACCAGTTTCTTTTAATAAATTTAACATTTCATTTTTTCTTGATTCCGGGCTTATAAAATGTGGGTTTTGCTCTATATGGTTTTTTAGATGCTCTAAATATTTTGGCAAATTAAAAAAATAAACATCTTCTTTAATATTTTCTATAGCACGCCCGCAATCTGGGCAAGTATTTTTCGTTTCTTTTGCTTTAGTCTCTGTAATAAAAGATTCACAAGGTGTGCAATATAGCCCGTCATATTTGTCTTTATATATGTCGCCTTTTTCATGCAGTTTTTTAAAAATTTGCTGCACAGCTTTTATATGGTCTTTATCGGTCGTTCTTGAAAAAATATCATATTGCACATCTAAGCTTTGCCAAAGCGATTTCGTATCTTCCACAATTTTATTTACATAGTCTAAGGGGGCTTTTCCATGTTCTTTTGCGGTTTTTTCTATCTTTTGCCCGTGTTCGTCTGTGCCTGTTAAAAATAGAGTATCAAAGCCGCGTGCTTTTTTATATCTAGTCATAACGTCTGAAGCTACTGTAGTGTAGCAATGGCCTATATGCATATTGTCGTTTGGGTAAAAGATAGGTGTTGTAATGTAAAAAGTTTTATTTTTTTCCATACATTAGATTTGCTCGCTTTCTTTTTCTTTTAGTTTCTTTTAGTCATATAGAACTACATCTTCTACACATTAATTTATTGTGCTGTCGTCTCCAAAAATAAACGCATCAATATAAGTTACTAAATTTTCAATTTCTGGCTTGCTAATTTGAGCATCTGCCCCAACTGTTTTACCCTTTTTCTTCATCTCATCATTAATTAAAGAGCTAAACATTATAACTGGTAAGTGCTTAAATCGCCTATCATTTTTTACTAGCTTACACAATGTGTGCCCGTCCATTTCTGGCATTTCAATATCGGTAATTATAAGGCGTACGTGTTCGCTTAAGTTGCTTAGTTCAAGCTCTTTCATGCTATCTAATGCTTCCCAAGCTTCTTTTCCAGTTCCAAACCAAAGGGTATTCATATAACCTGCTCTGTGCAAGGCATCTAAAAGCACTTTTTTAAGAAACGGGCTATCTTCTGCTACTAAAATTGGCACATCATTTCTAGGCCTATCAATTAAATGGTTCACTTTATCGGCATTTACCGCTTGGGAAGGGTTAAGCTCTGCCATTATTCTTTCAAAATCTAATATAGTAATTAATTTTTCGCCAACACGTGCAATGCCTGTAGTGATACCGTCCATATTGCCGTGTATTGTTTCGTCTGGTTTTTCCATTTCAGACCATGAAATTCTGTGTATCGTTTCAACTGAGTGCACATGAAATGCTGTGTGGTTGTTGTTAAAATTAGTTATTATTAAAATATCTCTTTCAGGGTTTTCTTTAGTAGCAAGGTTTAAATAAGCTGCTAAGTCAAGCACTGTTATAATTTGGTTTCTTGGTTTAAAAATTCCCTCCACATATTTGTTTGAATGCGGCACAGGTGTAATTTCTTCATATTTCATTATTTCCAAAACTTTAGAAACATTTATGCCAAAGCTTCGCTCGTCTACTATAAATTCCATTATTTCTAATTCATTAGTACCAACTTCTAACAATATTTCTTTTTTCTTCGTGCCCTTATCCATTATTGCCTGCCTCCTAAAATCATAAAAATTGTAAAAAATTTGCTTTTTGGGTTTTCGGCTGAAAGCTTAAAAATTTAAAGCCGGTTTGCTTTAGCACACTGCCAAAAAGCCATTATTACAATTATACCACATTTAAATACACCTAGTAAATACTTTTTTCTTGATTTATTTCAAAAAAAGTGTTAAAATTTTTTAAGGTGTTTCACAAAAGGCAAAGATATATTTGCCGCCTATAAGGCACACTTGTGTATTTTGAACTAAATTTATATAATTTAAACGAACGAAGGAGTTAATATGTGCGGTTTTTGTGGCTTCACAACATCACTAAATAATGATAATCAATCACAAAGGGCAATTTTAGAAAATATGACTAAAACAATAGCCCACAGAGGCCCAGATTCTGAGGGCTTCCATACGAGCAATTTTTTACAAATAGGATTTAGAAGGCTAAGCTTTTTGGGGCTTGCAGATGGAGACCAGCCAATATATAATGAAACTGGCAATTTAGGAATAGTTTTTAATGGAGAAATATATAATTATACCGAGCTTAGAGAAAACCTTTTAAATTTAGGGCACACTTTTAAAACCAATGCAGACACAGAAGTTATTTTGCACGCCTATGAAGAATATGGCAAAGAATGTTTAAATAAACTTCGTGGTATGTTTTCATTTGTTATTTTTAATATAGAGACAGGCAATATTTTTGCAGCAAGGGACTTTTTCGGCATAAAACCATTTTATTACACATTGGCAAATGGCGAGCTTATATTTGCTTCAGAAATTAAAGCGATACTTGCCCACGGTGTTAAAAAAGAAGTTAACGAGCAAGCTTTGGCAGTTTATTTAAGCTTTCAATATTCAGCACTTGAAGAAACCCTCTTCAAAGGAATTTATAAATTAATGCCTGGGCACTATTTGGAATTTGAAAATAAAAAGCTTAGTATCACAAAATATTTTAATATATCTTTTGACCATTCAGGCGATATAAACGAGCATAGCGGTGTAAATATTGAAGATAGCTTTAATCAAAATCATTACAGTGTGGAAAATGAAACAGAGGAGCCGAGATTAAACGTCGACAATACTACTTCTAAAATAAATCAAACTTTGCTAAACTCAATAAATCACCATTCAGAAGCAGAAGTTGAAATAGGTTCCTTTTTATCTAGCGGAGTTGATTCAAGCTATATAGCTTCCAGATTTAATGGCAAAAAAACTTTCACAGTAGGCTTTGATTATGAAGAATTTAACGAAATAAGCTATGCTGAAAGGCTTTCTAAAGAAAAAGGGCTCACAAACTATAGCAAAATAATAACGACGGAAGAATATTGGCAAAGCTTAAGCAAAATACAATACCATATGGATGAGCCCCTGGCAGACCCATCTGCAGTTGCTTTATATTTCGTTTCGGGGCTTGCAAAAGAGCATGTGAAAGGTGTTCTTTCTGGAGAGGGGGCAGACGAGCTTTTCGGAGGGTATAACATATACCAAGAGCCTCTAGCACTCGCTAAATTTCAAAAAATACCGAAGCCTATACGGGTTATTATGGCTTCTACCGTTTCTGCTTTGCCATTTAAATTTAAAGGCAAAAACTTTCTAATCCGTGCAAGTAAAACTATAGAGCAGAGGTTTATTGGAAATGCTAAAATTTTTAGTGAAAAAGAAGTTAAAAAGATTTTAAGCCCCGCTGTAAAGTCTGCTTTAAATAATAGCATAGAACTTAATACGTCTGCTGAAAGCGTTCCAAATTCAACTACACAAGCCCAGTCTTTAGCTTCTCAGCAAGATATTATGCGCCCTGCAAGCTATTTATCTCCACAGCAAGTGGTGGCTAAATATTATGAAGAAGCAAAAAATTACGATGATATAACAAAAATGCAATTTTTAGATTTGCATATGTGGCTAGTTGGTGATATTTTATTAAAAGCCGATAAAATGAGCATGGCACATAGTTTAGAAGTTCGTGTTCCCTTTTTAGATAAAGAAGTTTATAACTTAGCACGAACATTGCAAACGAAAGATAGAGTAACAAAAACTAAAACTAAAAAAGCATTTAGAGAAGCTGCCGAGAAACACTTGCCAAAAGAAAATGCAGAAAAGAAAAAACTAGGCTTTCCCGTGCCAATACGCCATTGGTTAAGGCAAGAAGAATATTATGAAAAAGTGAAAGAAGCTTTTGCTTCCGAAACTGCAAATAAATTTTTTAACAGAGCAGAATTAATTAAATTATTAGAAGACCACAAAAAAAAGACCGATAATTCAAGAAAAATATGGACTATATACATGTTTTTAATTTGGCACAATGAATTTTTTAGAGTTGATTAAACACTTGCAAAGCAAACACAACCGATAAACATATTTATTGTTTGCTAGCTAAAAAATCTTGTTTATATACTTATAAGGGGGTATATGCGATTTTTACCTTTGCTTTTTAGAATGAAGCACATAAAAAGGTGGGGTTTAATGTGGAATGCTAGGGAAGAAAATTTAAGCGAACACACATTAGAAACTGCATTAATAGCAAACTTGCTTGCTAATATCGGCAATGAATTTTTTGGGAAAAATCACAATGTAGAAAAAATAACTACAGCGGCTATTTTTCATGATGCTTCCGA
>WRFW01000140.1 GCA_009787435.1 Defluviitaleaceae bacterium | reverse complement strand
CACCTTTCAAAAAATTTAGCAGTTTTTAAAGGTGCCCAATTAATATAGCCCTGTTTGAAGAAAAACAAAAGTGGCTATTATTAAAAACACACCAATTATTAAAAACACAGGCAATGTGAAAATTTTTTCTTCTGTATCAACAAATTGTATATTATTATTATTATAGCTTTTAAACTTTCTAAATATCAAAATAAATATCGGAAAAAAAATTGCTGCCAAAACTGCTAATGGAAAAATAGAAGCAAGGCTCATTTCTTCTTCAAAGCCAATAGGAACAAAATAAGTTTCATTTTGTTCTAAAAAATTTTCCAAAAAGAGGAGCAAATAAGCAAACGTAATAGCTATCCCATTAAAATACAAATGTGCTATAAAAGCTGACCAAATAGAGCGGGTGTAATAAACTAAATAAGTTATTAAGACACCTAAAATAAAAGTATACACAAATTGGTGAAAGTTTAAATGTATAATTCCAAAAAAAAGCCCATTCATAAGCGCGGATTTATGAATAGAAGTATTTTTATATTCATGGAATATTACCCCTCTAAAAGCTATTTCTTCAAATATAGAGGGAACTATAGCAATTAAAAAGAAGCCAATTAAAAAGGGGTATGCTGTTATCTCTAGTATAGTTTCTGTCATAATATTTGGTAGAAATAAAGATATTATACTACTAACAACGAGTATAGCAGGGTGCAAAAAAATGAGCATTGCTATAATAAAGACTATATTTAAAAAACTAATTTTCCGAAAGCTTAAAACTTCTTTTATAGGTTGCTTTTTAACGAGCATATATAAAATAAATGGCAAAAAAAATGTAGCAAGCTGACCTAATATTATAACTAAGCTTAGCCTAAACTCAAAAAGCATGAAAGCTACACCTAAAGAAAGTTGTAAAAATATTGCCCAAAAAAGCATAAACAACATAAAATAATTGCCATTTTTAGCATTCACATTTTCTACTTTCACTAAATATCACCTTGCAATGTTTTATTTAATAAGTTTTCATCTGCAATTTGTGGAATAGTTACACTTCCTTTCCCAGAGCGGTTATATTCATTAATTACTTCAATTGAATTTTCATTGCCAGCCCACGCACGCCTAGCTATACCATTTAATACATCAAAGCTTATTGCTTGTTTTATTATCTCATCTTTAAGAGGCGTGCCATCTAAAACTAAACCGAAGCCGCCATTTATAGATTTCCCAATTCCAACACCGCCGCCATTGTGAAGAGCTACTAAGCTCATTCCTCTTGCCGCACCGCCAAGAGCAGTTTGTGTTGCCATATCTGCCATTATGTTTGAACCATCTTTAATGTTTGCAGTCTCTCTAAATGGGCTATCTGTCCCTGAAACATCGTGATGATCGCGACCGAGCATTATAGGTCCTATTTCGCCTTTGCGAACCAGTTCATTAAATTTTAAAGCAATATTAACCCTGCCCATTTCATCTTGATATAAAATTCTTGCCTTTGTGCCTACTACTAAATTATTTTTTTCAGCATCTTCTAACCATTTTTGATTGTCTAAATCAAATTTATTTTTATTTTCTTTACTTTTTAAAATTTCAAGGGCTGCTTCATCTGTCTTTTTAAGGTCTTCATCTTTACCGCTCAAACATACCCACCTAAAAGGCCCATATCCTCTATCAAAAAGCTCTGGACCCATAACATCTTCAACGTATGAAGGAAAAACAAACCCATTTTTAGCATCGCCATCTTTGGCAACTTCTATTTCACCAGCATCATAAACAGCTTTTAAGAAAGAATTTCCATAATCAAAAAAGTAACTGCCACGCTCAACTAATTTTTTTATAGCTGAATAATGTCTTTTTAAAGAAGTATGTACTTCTTCTTTTAATTTTTCTTTATTAGTATTCAATAAATTTGACATTTGTTTTTGCCCAAGAGAAACAGGCAAATAGCCCCCCTCATAAACATTATGGCAAGAAGTTTGGTCTGTTATTAAATCTATATGAATATTATGGATTACCGCATATTCAAGCAAATCAACAACATTGCCATGGTATGCTATTGAAACTGGGTCATGCAAGAGTGCATAATCTCTTGCCTTTATAAATATTTCATCTAAGCTTGTAGATTCAAAGCCAACCCAGCCTTGCTCTTGCCTTTGCTTTATGCGGCTATAGTCAACTTCTGCAATTATAGCAACGCCGCCTGCAATTGTTACAGCTTTTGGCTGAGCACCACTCATCCCCCCTAAACCACTGCTTATAAAAATACGCCCTGCAAGCCCATCTTTAGCCCTTAATTTTAGCCTAGCAATATTTAAAACAGTGTTATAAGTTCCATGCACTATGCCTTGCGGTCCAATATACATAAGCCCACCAGCAGTCATTTGTCCATAATTTGCAACACCTAATTGAGAAGCTCTCTCAAAATCTTCTAAATTACTATATAAACCTACCATTAAACCGTTAGTTATGAGTAATCTTGGGCTGTTTTTATGAGAAGGGAACAAGCCTAATGGGTGCCCGCTCTGTATAACTAATGTATAATCTTCTGTTAATTGTTCTAAATAGTGTTTAATTAAAGTATATTGAAGCCAATTTAGTGCAACAGCCCCTGTTTCACCGTAAGTAATAAGCTCATATGGGTATAATGCTATATCAAAAGAAAGGTTATTATCCATCATCACTTGGAAAGCTTTCCCTTCAACACATTTGCCCTCATATTCTTCTATGGGCTTGCCTACTATTGCCCCTGCTGGTCTATACCTATAAGCATAAATTCTACCATATTCTTTAAGCTCTGCTAAAAACTCTGGTGCTAGTTTTTCATGAAGCTCTGAAGAAACATATCTTAAAGCATTTTTAAGAGCTAATTTTGTTTCAGCTTCATTTAAATTAAACCCACGCCTAGGTGCTCTTCTTTTAGTTTCATCAAAATTTGGCATTTCTGGGTAATAGTCTATTATCATAGTTTGTATACTCCTTCATATTAGTTTTTATTATCTATAATTATAACATAAATTTTACACTAAAAAAAGCCCCAAAATAAATTTAGGGCTTCGATAAAACTTAATTATAACTATACTATAAAGAAACATTATTTGCAGCCTTTTTTGCTAATTCTTCATCATGTGTTACATACACAATAGTCTTGTCCATACTATTTAGTTTCTTCAAAATATCAAAAACTATATCTCTATTTTTTCTATCTAAATTTCCAGTTGGTTCATCTGCAAAAATATGAGAGCAGTTTTTCACAAGAACTCTAGCAAGAGCAACCCTTTGCTGCTCACCTCCACTAAGTTCATATATTTTTTTCTTTCTATAATTTACAAGATTAACAGCTTCTAAAGATTTTTCAATTTCTTCTAATGTATTAATGTTTTTTTTATGTTTAATTGCTATTTTAAGATTTTTTTCAACTGTATCATTTTCAATCAAAGCATAATTTTGAAACAAATATCCGATTTCATTTCTTTGAAATATCATAGTTTCTTTTTTATTAGGATTTTCTTTATCCATAAAAATTATATTACCACTTGAAGGCTTCTCTAAAAGCCCCAAAATATTTAGTATAGTAGTCTTCCCTCTTCCACTTGCTCCTGTTATAGATATAAAATCACCAGAGTTTATCTCTAAACTAAAATTATCTATAATAGTTCTCTTCCCAAAATTTTTTGATACTCTATTTGCTACTATCATAACTATGCTTCTCCTTTAATTATTTTTGAAAAAGATTCTCTCGTCAATTTCTTATCTATTAAAAACATAAATAAAATATCAAATGCTAGTAAAATTATGCCTAATATAAAAACTTCATACCCTAAAAAGAAGCTAATAATAGTTACTACACTAATACTGTAAAATGAAACTATTAATAAAAACTGCAAATGCCTTCTTAAAAAACTAAGACCCATTATAGATTTTATAAATATTCTCTGCCTATTTTTTTCAAAATAGTTTGACATTAAAGAATATATTATAGCTACACTTGAAATTATTAAAATGAATATTAAACTAGCTACCCTTATAGATTGCTCTCTTAATTCAACAACCGCTCTTCCATTTTGGTCAAAAACAGAAAAGACGCTTCTTATTACATGGGATAAATCATTTTCTAATAAAATTGGAAGTATAGAATTGTGAGCATCTATAGCTTCGGTATGAAAAAAGAAATTCCCTCCCATGCTGCTGCTAAGCCTGCTAGGATGCAAGCTGCCTGTGTATAAAACTGCTACCGGGTCTTTTATTCTATTCCCATACTGTGGTCTTATTCGATAATCAAAAGAAAAATAATATTGATAATTTTCCACATAAATTATATTCACAGAAAGATTTTCAATAGGCGTATTATTTAATTCAAGCCCTAAATCACTATTGTAAATATTGTCTATACCAATGCTGGAAAAATAAAAATAGTTTAAATATAAGTTTAAAAGTTCATCTTCATAAACTGCTAACCTTTCTGGAACTAAAATATTTAATACATAAGTATCATAAATTATTTGGTCAAAAATAGGCAATTCATTAGAAGCAACTATAGGGTTTAATTCTAAAAAATTAGGGCTAATTGTTATACGATAGCCATGCGGAGATAGCTCCAAAGGCGGTGCTGAACTCATATCGTAATATGGCATTAATCCCTCATCTAAAAAGAAAATATTTCTTGAATCCATTATAAAAGCATTATTATATATAGCCATGCTCTCATAAAATTTTAATTTTCTAGTTATTATTTCTAAATCAATAGCTAGGTTACTTGCTTGCCCAACTGAATAAACTCTAGTTGCGTATATATTATTTGCAAGTTCCCAATTTGAAAGTGTCGATGTCCTTTGATTAAGCTCTGAAAAACTAGTTACCGCTAAACTACCAAAAATAAGTATTGCTATAACAAAAGCAATTTTTGATATATGATTAGCAAACTGCAAAATAAAATAAGGTTTTTTACCTTTTAGTATGTTTGTAGTTTTTATTAAAAACAAATATATAGATATAAATAAATTTGAAGCTGCCATATAAACTAAAAATAGAAAACTATAAACTAAAACAAAGTATAAAGAAACCATACCTATAAAAGAACTATAACCTGAAAAAGACATATATAGTAATAACAGAAAATAGGAGCTTCCAAAAGCAAATATTAATAAAACTAACAATTCAAATGCTATCTTTTTAATTATGCTAAGTTTGCTATAACCATGTATTATAAAAACCGAGCCCAATTTTAATTTACCGACAGAGTAATTTATAAATGCAGCCAAAATACAAATAAACAACAATAAAGACATTACAGCAAGTTCTATTATTTGTATCATAGTTATTTGACTAAAAATAGTAACTTCGTTACTTATCGAAAATAACTCAGCAAGATAAATATTATTATTTAATTCATAAACAAAATTTTGAACAAAATCTAAATCGGTGCTGTTAATAAAATATATTCCGTGCAAATCAACATTTGTTATATTTTCTATTCTACTTATAGAAAGAGTAAATCCGGGAGTAATATTACGGATAATACCAACTTGGTTAAGCTCATTTGTATTAATAGAGCTAACAAATTCATTAGAATTAATATAAGGAAACCTGCCACTTCTTAATTCTATTCTCCCATCTAAAGAGCTATCCGATGTATATATAATTAAGCTTGTATCATCTATAAATATAGGTCTAGTAATAGTTACTTCTTCTCTTTCAGCCAAGCTTAAAAAAAATAAATACTCATCAAAAGTATCGAATACTAACATAAGAGAAGCCGTATTTTGATTAACTAAAGAACTAATTGAGTACCCTCTAACTAGTAAAAGACCATACATAGAGATAATAATCATTTGTATAGATACTAAAAAAACTATAAATTTTTTCATAAATAACATACCTCATAAAAATAACTACAAATAAAACCGCTGCATTATAACTAATATAGTAAAATAATGCAGCAGTTTTATTTCAAAATTGCGATTTATTTATTATGGTCTTCTCAAATCCCAAAAAGCTGAATTTGTTCCAGTTATAGTTCTAATAATTTGACCTCTGCTATTAACACCTGGTAATTGCCAACCTCCAGTGTTTTCATTTCCACTGCCATTTCTTACAGTACCACGTGCTTGAGCTCTGGAATTATTATTTTGTGAAGAGCCTGTAATACTTGAGAATATAGCAGTGCCTAAATTAGCATTGCCGTGAGTCCATGTTCCTGTGAGTGTTCCGTTTGATACAGAATTTCTAAGACGACCAAAAATAGTAACTTCCCCTTGAACTTCTTCTTCAATTGTAGTAGCATCTTCACTTATAACAGCATATCCGCTAACTACATCTGTTGCTAATGCACTTAAAGGTGTGCCGAATGCAACAAGCCCTGCTAATAATGGAATCATTGTCTTTTTTATGAAAACCGATTTGCTCATGTTTTTTCTCCTAATATGTTTGATTTAAATTTTTTGATTAACTGTACACATTAACCTATGTAGTATGAACTTTAGAAAACCATTGTGGTTTTCTAATTGCTTAAGCAATCCCTAACTACAAATACTATTATACTACACTATTTTTAATTTTAACATCAAGAATTCTTGATGTTTAATAAAAAAAAGCCCCAAAATAAATTTAGAGCTTTTAAAATCAAATCTAATCAATAATTGAAAATATTTTTCAAAAATTAATAAACTGAGACGTGTAATATACATTTAAATTCTTAAAAATTAAATGTTGTGCTAGTCATATAAAACGTTATAGCAGCATATATAAAAAACAGTATAAGCAGTATAGATGTGGAAAATATTAAAATAAATTTAAAATTTCTTTTTTTATTTTCATCTACCCCTTTGTAAAAGAAAATATTTCTTAAAGACCAGCTAGCAATAACTATATATGCCCCAAAAGGTATTTGGATAATAGGCAAAGTGTCTATAATAGATGAAAA
>WRFW01000139.1 GCA_009787435.1 Defluviitaleaceae bacterium | reverse complement strand
AGATTGCGAAACGATACTTTGTGAATTAGCCCTGTTGGCAAGCCTTTTTTAAACCACTTGCAGTGGGGCATAATCACGTAAGTTTTTTTAGATTGCGAAACTATACTCTGTGAATTAGCCCGGCTGGCAAGCCTTTTTTAAATTAACTTTATATTTTTGGGGAGAAATCTATGGTAGATATAAACAAAATTAAAAATAATATTTTCTCTGTCAGCTCTCTTAAAGAGCTTGAAGAGCTTAGAGTTTCTCTTTTAGGCAGAAAAGGCGAAATTCAAACTTTAATGCAAGGCTTAGGCAAAGTGCCTAAAGAAGAAAAGCCGATTTTAGGTGCAAAAATAAATGAAATTAAAATAGAAATTGAAACGCTCATAGAAGCAAAAAGAGAAGAAGTAAAAGCTGAAGAATTAAAAATCAAATTAAGAGAAGAAACGATAGACATTACAATTCCAGGTAAAAAAAATACTTTCGGGAAAAGACACCCCCTAACTACTACTATGGACAATATAAAAGAAATATTTATCGGAATGGGATTTAGCATAGCCGAGGGTCCAGACATTGAAACTTCTTACTACAATTTTGATGCTTTAAATATACCTAAAAGCCACCCAGCCCGGGCTAGCCAAGATACTTTTTATACAGAGGGCGGCTATTTATTACGCACTCAAACTTCGCCTGTTCAAATCCGTGTTATGGAGGGGACAGAGCCGCCTATTAAAATAATAGCACCGGGCAGGGTTTTCCGCTCAGATGATGTAGACGCTACCCATAGCCCATATTTTCACCAAATAGAGGGCTTAGTAGTAGATAAAGGTATAACCATGGCAGACCTTAAAGGAACTTTATTAGCATTTTCAAGGGAGCTTTTCGGACAAGATGTAAACATTCGTTTACGCCCACACTATTTTCCATTTACAGAGCCCTCAGCAGAAATGGACATTAGCTGTTTTGTGTGTAAAGGGGAAGATAGCAAGTGCCATGTGTGTAAAGGCGAGGGTTTTATAGAGCTTTTAGGCTGTGGCATGGTGCATCCAAATGTTTTAAAAGCAGTCGGTATAGACCCGGCTATTTATAGTGGCTTTGCTTTTGGGCTTGGGCTTGAAAGAAATGCAATGCAAAGGTTTAAAATTAACGATTTAAGATTATTTTTTGAAAATGATTTAAATTTTTTAAAGCAATTTTAATTGTGATAATCTCCACCGCAGGTGGAAAATATGGGCATCATAAAACCCAAAATGCGGAGTAATATATATTTTCATGAACTAGTTTTCCGCAAATAAGCACCACCGCAGGTGGAAAATAGGAGAGCAAACATATGAATGTATCTTTAAAATGGCTAGAGCAGCTAACTAATCTTAAATTAGACCCGAAAGAATTAGAAAATAAATTAACGATGAGTGGCACAAAAGTTGAAAAAATTCACTATAATGGGCAAAATATAAAGGGAATTTTAACAGGCCAAATAACTAAAATTGAAAAACACCCAGATGCAGATAAGCTAGTAATTTGCCAAGTAAACATGGGAACTGAAACGCTTCAAATAGTTACTGGGGCAACTAATGTTTATGAAAATGCTATAGTGCCTGTTGCAACTCCAAATTCAGTCCTTTCAGACGGCACAAAAATAAAAAAAGGCAAGCTTCGTGGTGTAGAATCTAATGGTATGCTATGCTCTATAGAAGAATTAGGCAAAACTAAAGATGAGTTTCCAGAAGCCCCAGAAGACGGCATATATATCTTTAAAGAAGAAACACCGCTCGGAATAGATGCAGCAGAGCATTTAGGCTTGCGTGAAACAGTATTAGAGCTTGAATTGACTAGCAACAGACCAGATTGCTATAGTATGATTGGTATAGCAAGGGAAGCTAGTGCTTCTTATGGCAAAAAATTTGAAGAAGCAGAATTGCCGAAGTTAAATGGCACTAACCCGCCTACTACTATGGCAAATATAGAAACGCCAAATTGTAATCGATATATGCTTCTTCGTGTCCCAAATATTAAAGTTTGTATAAGTTCTAAAGAAGTTCAAAATAAACTTAGAGCTTCTGGAAGCCGCCCTATTAATAATATTGTAGATATTACAAATTTAGTTATGCTTGAATATGGGCAGCCATTGCACGCTTTTGATGCTGAAAAAGTAGTTGGAAATATAACTATAAGGCAAGCTAAAAATGGTGAAACTATAAAATTGCTAGATAGTAATGAATATACATTAACAGAAGAAATTATGGTAATAGCAGATGAAAAAGCTCCGATAGCAATAGCCGGAATAATGGGCGGTTATGATACGAGGGTAACAGAAGAAACAAAAACTATTCTTTTAGAATCTGCTAATTTTGATGGTCCAAACATTAGAAACTCAAGCAAAATATTAAACATACGCACAGATGCTTCTACTCATTATGAAAAGGGTCTTGACCCTAACACTTCCGAAAAAAGCTTAAAACGTGCAGTGCAGCTTTTAAATAACTATATTGAAAATAGCGGTAATATTAATGAGCTTTTTGTAGATAACTACCCAAATAAAATTTACACACATGAAATTCCATATTCAGCTGAAAACATTAACTCTCTTTTAGGCATAAACATTTCTAATTCAGAGGTAGAAAATATTTTGAATTTATTAGGAATTCAGACTGAAGCGGGTGTTGCAAAAATACCGACTTTCAGAAAAGATATGCATGGCGAAGCAGATATAGCTGAAGAAGTAATCCGTATTTATGGTTATGATAAATTAGAACCTACTATGGATAAAGTAGTAACCCTTGCTAAGTTAACTAGAAGCCAAAAACTTGAAAAGTTTATAAAAGATTTTTGTATCTCGCAAGGTCTCTATGAAATAGTTACTAGCTCTTTTGAAACGCCAGAACTCGCAAAAGAGCTAGGTGTTAATACAGAGCCAATTACTATATTGAACCCATTAGCTGGGCAAAGTGTTATGAAAGTTGAAAGTGCAACAGGGATGCTTTCCGCAATGCGTTTAAATTACAGCAGAAGAAATTTAAACGTTAACTTTTTTGAATTTTCAAAAGTTTATTTAAAAGACACCACAGGGGCAGAATTTAAAATAAATGAAACTAAAGTTTTAACTATAGGAAAATATGGCGGAAATTCAGATTTTTATAGTATTAAAGGCATAGTGGAAGAGCTTTTAGCCTCTCTTGGCATATCCAATTTTGGCAGAGCTTCTATTAAATTTATGCCAAATTCTATACCATTTTTGCACAATGGAAGAAGAGCGTCAATTTTAATAGGCGAAAAAGAACTAGGCTATCTAGGCGAGGTGCACCCAGAAATATTAGAAAATTATGAAATTAATGAAAGAGCTTACTTAGCTTGCCTAAATTTTGACGAGCTTGAAAAATATGCAGATTTAGAGAGAACTTACAAACCGCTTCCGAAGTTTCCAAGTATCAAACGTGATTTAACAATGATTATAAAAAGATATATATACATTGATATTGTAGAGAAAACTTTATTAAAATATGGCACGTCTTTGCTTGAAAGTGTATCTTTTGTGAGCGTATACACTGGCGAAAATGTTAAAGAAACTCACAAAAGTGTAACTTATAGTTTAGTTTTCCGTTCATTAGAAAAAACTTTGGAAGATTCTGAAGTAAATGAGATAATGGAAAACATTATAAAAAAATGTGAAGAAGAATTAATAGCAATTATAAAAACTTAGTATAGATAGGGTTAGTTTCGTCTCATGCGTAGCTAGCATATGCGAAAATTAATATTTATTATAAAAGATTGTGAAAATCTAGGGTAGGTGTCAATTAATGTTAGATGTGAAAGAATTAAGAAGAGATTTTGAAAGTGTGAAAAAAAACTTGTTAAAAAGGGGAAGTGATTATTCTATAGATTCATTTCTTGCTTTTGATAAAGAGAGATTAGCCCTTTTAAGCCAAGTTGAAGAATTAAAAGCAGAGCAAAATAAGGTAGCAAAAGAGATAGGTTTTTTAAAATCTAAAGGCGAAAATGCAGAATCGGTTTTGAAGAAATCGGCTGAATTAAAAGAAAAAATTGAAAATATAAACCCAAAATTAACTCGCTTAGAAGAGAAAATTAACTCGCTTTTAAGCTCTATTCCAAATATTCCAAATGAACTTGTGCCTATTGGCGACACAGACGAACAAAATATAGAAATTAAAAAATATGGCACTATCCCAAGCTTTAATTTTGAGCCAAAAGCCCATTGGGACTTAGGCACAGAGCTTAATATTTTAGATTTTGAAAGAGGGGCAAGCGTTACTGGCTCTCGTTTCACTTTTTTTAAAGGATTAGGTGCAAAATTAGAGCGTGCCATAGGCAATTTTATGGTTAATACACATATAGATAATGGTTATATAGAAATTATTCCCCCGGTAATAGTTAATGAAAATTCACTTTTTGGAACAGGTCAGCTTCCTAAATTTGAAGAAGATTTATTTAAACTTAGTGAAAAAGATTACTATTTATCACCAACTGCAGAAGTGCCTGTTACTAACCTCCATAAAAATGAAATTTTATTTTCTGAAAATTTACCGATAAGTTATACAGCACTTAGCAACTGTTTTAGAGCTGAAGCAGGAAGTTCTGGCAGAGATACAAGGGGTATAATCCGCCAACACCAATTTTCTAAAGTTGAGCTTGTAAAATTCACAAAGCCAGAAGACTCTTATTCAGAGCTTGAAAAACTTTTAAACGATGCAGAGCGTGTATTGCAGCTTTTAGAGCTTCCTTACAGGGTAGTGCGTTTGTGTACGGGTGATTTGGGCTTTTCTTCAGCTATGACTTATGATATAGAAGTGTGGATGCCTTCATATAATAAGTATGTTGAAATAAGTTCTTGTTCTAATTTTGAAGGCTTCCAAGCTAGAAGAGCAAATATACGCTATAAAGAAGAAATTAAAGGCAAAGCACAAACTATCCACACTTTAAACGGAAGCGGCTTAGCTATAGGGCGAACTTTTGCAGCAATTTTAGAAAATTATCAACAAGAAGATGGCAGTGTGATTATACCTAAAGCATTGCAAAGCTATATGGGTGTTGATAAACTAAGTTAATACTTCGGCAAATAGTTTAAGTTATTTTGGGTCTTTTATCTTACACCCATTAAACAATTTTAAACAACTAAACGTGGACAAATTTCAATTAATTAATGCCTAGCATAATTTAAAAGTATAGTAAAGTAAGCTTGCAAAATATTTTTGCACGTTTGCAATAAGCTAAATAATACTTTTGCGGAGGGCATTTGTTATGCTAAACTTTGATTTTGGGCTCGGAAACAACACTATTATTATATTAATAGTTGCTTATTTAATTCTTTCAAACAGCGGTGGCTTTTTAGGCGGCGGTTTCTTTGAAGATAACAACTTAATATTAATAGCTGTTCTAGCTTATTTAGTGTTGAGCGACACAGGCTTCGGCGGCTTAAAATGTTTCGGTAAGTAATAAAAAAGCCCCTAATAAAGGGGCTTTTTTATTTTATACTCTTTCCTGTCAATAATCAATAGGAGTAATAATGCCTTGATACGCCATAAGATATGTGTTAAAATATATTATAAAAATTTTTATTAATCGTACTAAAGGAGAATGTGTTCCATGGAGAAAGGGATTGATAATTCCCCAAATTTAGAGGGTAAGTATATAGCTAGAAAAATTAAAGATAGTTTGGCAGGAAAATTTGAAAATGTTTTTGTCGCTATAGTTAGCGTCGGTGATGATTTTTCAGCTTCTTCTTATACACGCTCGCTTTTGAAAAATTTTGATGAATTTAAAATAAATTATGCTATTTATAACTTAAATGCAAATGTTTCACAAAAAGATTTTAATTTCTTAATCGAAACGCTTGATAATACCGATTTTATTAAGGCTATATTTTTACATAGACCTTTAAATATTGATACCAAAGCAAGTATAGAACCTTTAAAAGAGCCATTTTTCTCAAAAGATTTAGATAGCCCGCCGTGCACAGCTGCAGCAGTAATTCAGCTTTTAAAAGGACACAATATAGATTTGAAATCTAAAAATTGTTTAATTATAGGGAGAAGCGAAGTAGTCGGTAAGCCGCTTGCTAAGCTTTTTCTTAATGAAAATGCAACAGTTACAATTGCCCATTCATATACAAAAAATTTAAAAAGCTTAACTATGGCAGCCGATATTATAGTTTCGGCAGTTGGCAAGCCAAATTTTTTAAATGGAGATATGGTGTCCGCAGGGGCTGTAGTTGTAGATGTTGGCATAAATTATTTAAATGGTAAATTAGTCGGTGATTGTGATTATAATTCTATATATGAAAAAACGCTATATATTACCCCTGTTCCCGGGGGTGTTGGTCCAATTACTAGTGCAATGGTATTAGTTAATTTAGCTCGCCTTGCAAACCTTTAAAGTTTTTAAATAAATTTAACCTTTTTAGCATAAGGATTTAGATGTCAACAGGTATTTTTATGTATTTAGAAAAAAACCTTGCTATAATATTAAAATTGTGTTACAATTATCATATAGTAACAAATACTAATTTTGAGGAGGAATATAGCTATGGCAACTTTTTTTATACCATCTATTAACGTAATAGGAACAAGCACAATTGATGAGGCTCTAGGCTACATAAAAAATTACAAGTTCAAAAAAGCCTTAATAGTTACAGATAGATTCCTTAATGAAATAGGAGTTGCAAAAAAAATAGGCGATGCTATTAAAACTATTGGAATAGATAGCGTAGTTTTTGATGGTGCCCAGCCAAATCCAACAGTTGG
>WRFW01000138.1 GCA_009787435.1 Defluviitaleaceae bacterium | reverse complement strand
AATATAATATTGAGGGGGCAAAAAATAATAACCAATGTGATAAAGTTAACACATTATTAAAAAAAATTGAAAAATTTGAAAACTTAGTAGACCAATTAGATGAAATAGCAAGAAGACCTTATGGCCAAAAAGATAGCATAATTGAAAAATTTAGTGATTATGTTCAGAAAATATCTAAATATGAAAAGTTGAAAAATGAAGTGATTTATTCATATTTTGTATTAGGCTTGCACATAGAAAATAAAAAAGATATGCTAACATATAAACAAAGAATTGATGAAGCTGAGAAAATAGCTTTTGAAGCTGAGCTAAGATTTGAGAAGTTTACAAAAGATGTAAACTTAATGGTTTACACAAAAGAAGCATAAATTTTATAAAATTGAGCGTTTATAAAGCTCTCTTTGGTCGTTTTTAAATCAATCAATTACAAAAAAAAGAGGTTTTTAAAACTAATTGCAACAGGGCAATAATTGCGGAGGATTATTTTAGTTTGTAAAACTAAAACTCCGTGAATTAGCCTAGCTAGCTAGTATTTTTAAACCTCTTTTTTTAATAAACAGGGAATAAAAGCTCTGTCAAAAGCTCATCTTCTGGAACTTGGTGTATATTATTTAAATTAAACTGGATTATAGGAGCCCCCGTATATTGCAAGTTATTTTCAACTAAATAAGCTTGCATTTTTGTGTAAGCTGCTCCTATATCTTCTGGCAACTTTCTTGCCCCTTTGTGCAAACCAACTGCATATTTACCTATGCTTTCTTCAAAGATAGCAGCTTTTATAGAACCATCTTCACTCTCTTCAACTAATTCTTCAACTTGTATACAAATTTCTAAATCAACAAAATCTTCATTAGTTCCAACCCAGCGTATGAAAGAAGCACCAGAGCCACGCCCGCCAGTTTGGAAAAGCTGCATACCTATTTTCATAAAAAACCTAGCAGTGTCAAACATTTCTTCATGTTTAAGAGTAACAGGCATATACATAATATTTTGTTTTTCAAAAGTTCTATTTTCTATAGTTATTTGCATATATTAAACAATCCTCTTTTGAATTTGAAAAATAATTGAGTATATTTATAAAAACTTAACGATTTTTACAGATACCCAATTTAATATAAGTAATAAAAAAAGCGGATGATGGGAATCGAACCCACGTAGCCAGCTTGGAAGGCTGGAGTTCTACCATTGAACTACATCCGCATTAACGTTTTTTAAGTGTAATTAACTACAAAATATAAAAAATGAGATTAAAGGAACACACATAATTTTAAAATAATATAGGGCTCTATAAAAACGTTAAAAAATAAAGCTGCTCACGGACGGAATCGAACCGCCGACACGAGGATTTTCAGTCCTCT
The DNA here is from genome assembly GCA_009787435.1 of Defluviitaleaceae bacterium. Lineage (GTDB taxonomy): Bacteria > Bacillota > Clostridia > Lachnospirales > UBA5962 > WRFW01. The sequence continues at coordinate 5,373 of WRFW01000138.1, read as the reverse complement.
GCTCTACCGACTGAGCTACGTGAGCTTATTTAACAACAAATAATAGTTTAACACAATTTTGGGTGTTTGTCAAGCCCTTTTTTAAAACTTTTATAATTTTTTTTATATTTGGAATAAAAAGAAATATAAATGGGCTATCTTTAACACACCTTTCAAAAAACTTAAGCTTTTTAGAGGTGCTCAATTAAAGCTCTCTTCTACCCTCTAAAGCCCTTGCAAGGGTAACTTCATCTACATATTCTAAATCACCACCCACTGGTATTCCATGAGCTATTCTAGTAACTTTAACTATACTTCCTATTAATTTTTTTAAATACATTGCAGTTGCTTCACCCTCTATAGTTGGGTTTGTAGCAACGATTACCTCTTCAACGCTATCATCTAAACGGGTTAAAAGCTCTTTAAATTTTAACTGGTCTGGTCCTATGCCTAGCATTGGGCTTATAACGCCATTAAGAATGTGATAAAGCCCTTTATATTCTTTAGTTTTTTCATACGCTGCCATATCTCTACTATCTTCCACTACCATTATAGTATTTTTAAGCCTTTTAGGATTGGCACAAAGCGAACAAGGATTAGAATCGGTAATAGCAAAACAGAGCCCACAATATTGTGTGCTTATTTTTGCTTCTAATATTGCATTTGCAAGCTTTTTAGCTTTATCATCTTCCATATTTATTATATGAAAAGCAAGCCTAGCCGCCGATTTTGAACCGATACCGGGCAAGCGGCTAAACTCTTCAATTAAATTTTGCAAATACTTACCGTATAAACTCATTAAAATATAAAATTAAGTAATTAGAAAGGCAAGTTTACGCCGCCAGAAATTTTACTCATTTCATTATTGTGTAAATCTTCTGCTTGGCGGATAGCTTCATTCACAGCAGACATTATAAGGTCTTCTAAGCCTTCAACATCTTCTGGGTCTACTACTTTTGGGTCTATTTTTATTTCTTTTATTTCTCTTATACCAGTTATAGTTATTTTAACAGCACCACCGCCGCCACTAACTTCTAAAGTTTTAAGGGTTAACTCTTCTTGCTTTTTTTCCATTTGCTTTTGCATTTTTTGTGCTTGTCTCATTAAATTTGTCATGTTCATAATTTGATTATCTCCATTCTATATTAGCATTTATTTTATTTTCTAAGTCGCTCACTTGTTCCTCAGTAAGCCCAGATTGAATAGGCTCTATTGGGGTCGTCGGCTCTTGTTTGTTTAAAGCTTCTCGCCAATTTTTCAAAGCAGGCTTTTTGGGTGTTTGCTCTTCTAAAGGTTGTTTTTTAGAAGCACCAATATTATCTCTTTGGCTAGTTTCTTTATTATCTAATGGACTAGCCTTATAAGCTTCGTCTCTAAGGGCTAGCTTAATACAATAAACTTCAACGAAAAGGCGCGGGTATTTTTCATTTTTAATAGTTTGCGAAAGGATTATTAACTCTTCTAAACAATAAATTAACACGGCTGAATGTTTATCATTATCTGAAATAGATTTAACTAGCAAATTTCTAAAATGTGCTATAAGGTCTTGAACTAAACTTATATAATCTTTACCTAAACTGTTTATATGCTCAATTGTATCAATTATATTTTTTGTATCTTTTAATAAAATACTTTCTGCCAAGCTCTCTATTATTCCGTTATCTATGTTGCCTAAAATTTCTTGCAAAGATTTAAGGTCTAATTCTCTGTTTACTGAAGCCGCTTTGTCTAAAATGCTTAGAGTATCTCTTGCAGAACCATCACCAAGCTTGGCAATATACATAAGAGCATCGTCTGTAATGTTTATGTTTTCTTTTAATGTATAATCACGGATATTTTCAGCTAAAACTTCTGCAGCTATACGCCTAAAATCAAAACGCTGCACTCTTGAATGAATAGTAGCAGGCACTTTATTAGGGTCTGTAGTTGCTAGTATAAAAATTACATAGCTAGGGGGCTCTTCTAATGTTTTTAACATAGCATTAAAAGCCCCTATGCTAAGCATATGAACTTCATCTATAATATAAACTTTATACTTACCAGTAGCCGGGGGGTATTTAACTTCTTCTTTTATATCTCTAATATTATCTACACCGTTGTTGCTTGCAGCGTCTATTTCTATTACATTTGCAGAGCGATTAGCTAGAATAGAAACACAGCTTTCACAAACGTTGCAAGGCTTTAATTCTTCATTTTCACAATTAATGGCACGTGCAAAAATTTTAGCAACGCTCGTTTTACCAGTGCCACGAACGCCAGTAAAAAGATAAGCATGGCTAATATTAGAGTCCCTAATTTGATTTTGCAAAGTTTTCGTTATATGATTTTGCCCAAAAACTAAATCAAAATTGACAGGTCTATATTTTCTATACAAAGATGTCATCAATTTTATTTATATTCTCACTCTTATTGGTAGTTCTTAAATATCAAAACCTATAAATCTAAATAATTAATTGAGCAAGATAAAAACTTTAGTCGTTTTTAGATGTGCTCAATTATCAAATATTTAAGAAAATTTTAAAAACGCATTGCTAATTTTAATAAAAAGCAATGCTTCGTATATATTTTTTATATTTTAAATTCGTGCACCCGCTTTTGACAAGCGTTCATCAGTGCTTAATAGCTCTAAAACTCTGGCGAAGCTGCCTCACGGCACACTTAGGTATTTGCTTAGTGCTGCTTTCGTCAGAACCTGACACGATTCACAAAGCTAAGTTGCGTAAGATTTCACCTTCAACATTTTAAAAACTATGGCTAAACCCAACAAAAAACGAGCCTAGAGCGAGTATGACCCCTACTATAGCGGATTGTAGGTGCAGGGCACCGCTACCTCCCCAGCTGCACGAAATTTTAAACAAATTTAAGTTTGTAGTGAATTTTTATAATCGGGCTTTTCCAAAAACTCCCTTTGGCCGTTTTTAGCTCACCCTTGAAAAGCTCAAAGAAAGACTATCTTTAACGCACCTTTCTAAAACCTTAACAGTTTTTAGAGGCACTCAATTTTAAAGAGCAATTCAAACACTACAAATAAGATTATAACTAATTTTTTTGAAAAAGTCAAGAATATTTTTTCAAACTAACACATAAATTTTAATATGGACAAGTATATGTTAATTAGCAGCCTAGTTCTAGGCTTAATTTTAGGCTTTTTTTACGGCATAGTAAGCAATAATATACCAAATCTGGCTGAGCAGTTGGGAGCATACTATTCAAGCGATAGTATGATATCCTTTTCGCAGATGATTAACCCAAGTTTGGGAAGTTTTTCTTTCGTTAGTCTTCTTCGGTTTTGGTCTATAATAGCACTGTGGGTTATAGGATTTTTGAAAAATAAAGCCTTAGCCATACCGATATTTATATTAAGAGGTTTAAGCATAGGCTTTTTAATTCAAGTAATAGGAATAGGGGTGCTTCCGCAATCAATAATTTTTATATTTACTTATTTTTTTATAACTTCAAAATATAAAAGCGAAAAACAAGAATATTGTATGGCACTGCTCCTATCACTAGGAAGTATTGTGTTTTTAAATGTTTTTGAAGCATTTTTTTGAAAGAAAAAAACTTAAAATACTTATTATAGCTATTCAGTTTTAAAAACTTCATTTAAAATAACTTTAGAATCTATAAGAAATGTTGCCTTGTTAATATCATAATAAAGCTCTCTATCGGCTTCTAAGGCAGATATCATATTTCTTATAGTTTCATATGCTTTTGCTGTGCCCTTGCCTAAAGGCTTATTAGTTTCTGAAAGGTCTAGAGCTTGGGCGGCGGCTAAAAACTCTATAGCTATTACCCCTCGGCTATTAAAATAAACTTCCATAGCTTTTCTTGCAGAAATTGAACCCATGCTCACATGGTCTTCTTGCCCCATTGAAGATGGAATACTATCTACAGAAGCAGGGTGGCAAAGAACTTTATTTTCAGAAACTAAAGAAGCCGCTGTATATTGTGCTATCATAAAGCCGCTGTTTAAACCGCCCTCTTTAACTAAAAATGGCGGCAATGCGTTTTTATTTAAATCGCTATTTACTAGCCTTTCAATTCTTCTTTCTGAGATATTTGCAAGCTCTGCTGTGGCTATTGCTAAAAAATCTAAAGCGAGTGCCAAAGGCTGCCCGTGGAAATGCCCGCCTGAAACTGCTGTGCCATCGCTTAAAATTATTGGGTTATCTGTAACAGAATTTATTTCAGTTTCTATTACGCTTTTTACATAGTTTATAGAATCAAGGCTTGCACCGTGCACTTGCGGAATACAGCGAATGCCATAAGCATCTTGCACACGAAGTTCACCTTGCTTCGTTACTCGCTCGCTCCCCTCTAAAAGAGCTAGTATAGATTTAGCTGTTTCAATTTGCCCTTTATGCGGACGTATGCTATGCAGTTCTTCTGAAAAAGCATTTGTAACACCATTTAAGGCTTCCATAGTGAGAGCTGCCGCAATATCGGCTTCTTTTTTTAAATCTGCCACATCATAAACAGTTAAAGCACCTATAGCACACATCATTTGTGTACCATTTATTAATGCTAAGCCTTCTTTTTCTACGAGTGAAATAATTTCTATATTACAAGCTTTCATAGCTTCCGCACCTGTCATAAATTTTCCACCCAAATAAACTTCACCTAAACCAATCAAAGGAAGTGCCATATGGGCAAGGGGTGCTAAATCTCCGCTTGCCCCTAAAGAGCCTTTTTCAGGCACTGCTGGAGTGATACCCGCATTAAGCATGTCTATAAAAGTTTGGACAAGCTCTAAACGTACACCAGAAAAACCCTTAGAAAGAGACTGAACCCTTAAAAGCATCATAGCCCGAACAACATCCACAGGCAAATGCGAACCAATACCAACCGAGTGGCTAACTATAAGATTTTTTTGAAGCTCTTTAAGTTTATCACTATGGATTACTTTATTTGCAAATTCACCAAAACCAGTATTTATTCCATAAACTACTTCTTTTGATTGGACTATTTTTAAAACTCGCTCACGAGATTTTTCTATTCTATTTACAGCTTCTTCTGAAAGCTCCACTTTTTCGCCAAAGCGTGCAACAGAAACTAATTCTTCTAATGTTAAATTATCGTTAATTTTCATCATTTGCCCCCTTAAAGTATACAAAAATTTTCAAGCTTATCATAAGAAAATTTTATCATATTTTTTTTAAATTTGCAAATGTTTTTTTTTTGTGTTATAATTGAGTATCTCTAAAAACATTTAGGTTTTTTAGAGATGTGCATTAAAGATAGCTTTAAAATCAAGCTATCTTAGGTGAACTAAAAACGACTAAAAGGAATTTTTAGAGATACCCAATTTAACCTAAGATATTAACCCACACTAAAAAGAAGTTATAGGGGGAAAAGCAAAATGAAAGAAAAAATAATATATTTGTTAATAGTGGC
>WRFW01000137.1 GCA_009787435.1 Defluviitaleaceae bacterium | reverse complement strand
TTCCGTTTAAAGAGGGGTCTAACAGCCTTTCTGTTACGGTCGGCATTCTTAAACCCTCTGAAATGCCGCCGCTAAAGCCCATAGTGCCCGCCGCCGCTAAAGCAGTTTCAGGAGCTATGAACCCAACTGCAAGAGGCACAGCAAAAACAAAACTAAGCACCACTTTTTTGCGTATTTTTTTCATATTTTTCATAAAAGCTCCTATATTTTCTTACTCATTAAAAAGAGAAATCTAACCCTCTACTAAAACTATTACAGGTATAACTTCCATACCTGCTTCAATCTCTGGAAGCCCATGTGATAAAACTCTAACTCTATCCCCTTGTTGAAGCTGGTCTGCTCTTATTATTTGATTATTTCTTATTATAATTGTGGCAGGGTTTGTGTTAAGGTTTATAGTTGGGTTTTGGTTACTTATAGGTCTCCATTGCGGTATCGGCACCGGATTTGTTGTAGGGCTATGTTGTAAATACTCAGCATCTCTTAAGAGAGCACCAACTGCATGGGAAGAAACGACAGTCCCCCTAGTAGACCTATTTGCGAAAGGAGCGTCTATTATGTGTGTAGCTGCTGCCCCATCATAAACGATTGTGAAAGTGTCGTCTATTCTTGAACCCTCGCCTATGTCTGTAAAATCACTTGCAGTTAAATTTATAAATATAGTGTTTGGGTTTATAGTAAATAATCTTTCAACAGGCGTAAACAACCACTCCCCATTTGAAAGGGTACTCATAGCTGTTACTGTGAAGCTTTGCCCTGGGTTAATTTCTGCTATACGAACACGGGCAATATTAATTGCTGAAGTTGCCGGTGCTTCTGTAATATCTACAACAGACGCTCTATTTCCGCCAGTTAATGAAACACGGACAAAATCACCTTCAAAAATTTCATTTGGTGTTACTTGGCGACCATTTCTACGAACTATAGTGCCAGGGTCTGTAGAAATATTGCCATTTATAGAAGCTATCATAAATTCTCCGCCGCCTGTTGTGCTCATTACTACATCTGGCTGGAGCAGCTCGCCACGCCCGTCTCTAAAAGTTACTTGGCGAATAGTATCCCCTGTTGGGCTTTGGTCTAGAGCTATATAAGTTTGCAAATTGCTTCTACTTAAAAAGCGTGAAACGTGGTCTGCTGAAACTCTAGCCCCCTCATGGAAAAAATCTATATTTTGCCTGCCTAAACTAAGCTCTCTTATTTGGGAATGGCTTCCCCAGCCGGAACCAGTTAAAGGCATTGCATTTTGAAGCATTAATTGGTTTTGAAGATTATTTATGCCTGCCAAATTACCAGTTAAAATTTGACCAATATGATGACCTTGCCCCTCCAAACTAACTTCTAAAACAGATTCAACGATGTGCCCAGGACCTAACACAGCTTGGTTTACTAACAGACGTAAGCGGTCTCCTATTTCTATGCTATTATTTGAAACCGGAAGCCCCGCCCTAGTTATGAACACATTTTGCCCTAAATCAAACCAGCTAGTAGTGCCGTTGTCAAATTGGAGAAGAACACTAACGACATCTTCATTTTGACTAACGCCGCGAACTAGTCCAAAACGTTGAGAAAAATTAGCTGCCGCTGAAATGCTAGTAATTAGAGTAGGGTCTTCGCTTTCAAATCTCATAAATATAATATCGCCTGGAACTATATCGGCTATAGTCCTCGTTAGCGGGTCAAAAACGGCATTTGGAAACATTGCGGCTAAGTAACTAGCCCCGCTAACAGTGCTATAGTGCGGGTCTCTAGTAACTCTCATATCATTTTTGTTATAAAAACGAGTTACTATGTTTGCATTGTTATCTATAAAAGTTATATACCCGAAAGCCGGGTTATTATCCATAACTATGCCACGCAATTCTGAAACTAATTCTGGCTGACCAATGAAGTATGCACGGTGCACTAAGTTGTTAACTAGTTCAAGCTCTATAAAGGCACCGAAAGGCAAATCTTCTATGTGTGTTCTTCTATAGTCTAAAAAGATATATACACCGTCCGCATTTTCACCGAAAGTGCCCGCTTGCATTGTGTATATAAATTCATTTTCATTGTTATCTCTAAGAGTTATAGTACCTGCATCTATATCTACACGGATAAGCCTGCCGGCAACACGGGATATAACTTGCTCAGTCTGAACGACATTTATGTATAAAACTAAGCTGTTTTCACCTTCAGCTCTAACTATATATTCAATTTGGTCGTCTATCTCAAGAAGTTCAAAGCCGCCTACTATTCCGTCTCTAAAAACTACTGTGTTATAATTTATAAGCTGACCCGCAGGGGAAAATATTACTTGATGCTGAAGCACATCCACTAAGCCATCATAACGCCTTATTAAGTAATTTCTTCGCACTTCGCCTTGAAGCGTTGCAAGCTCTTGAATATCTCTATAATAAGCTACCGTACCAAATCTTCTTGAAAGCTCATTTTCTTCTTGAAAAATTTCATCAAGATTTCTGAGCACTTGGGCAGCTTCTGCACGGGTTATATTTTCTGCTGGTCTAAAAGAGCCACCCGCACCCATAGCCGAAACACGAGCCAAAGCTTCAACATATTGAGCAAATTGAGGAGAGACAGTTTGCCAATCGCTAAAAGAAAGCATTGCTGCAGGTTGGTTAGGAAAAACTATAGAATTATTTTCTCTTAAAGCTCTAGCCATTAAAGCTGCAAATTGTTCTCTTTCAACTAACAAACCACGAATTGCAGGGTAAAAAATCGCTTCTGCCGCTTCACCATTTGCTTCTTCACCGGTCTCCACTTCTAAAATACCGATAAAGCTTTCATATTCAAGTGTGTTAATTAAATCTTCATCGTAAGCCACACCAATATAGCCCAAATGGCGAACGTCTGGAAGAGTACCGAGAGTTACTATGCCTAATTCAATCAATTCTTCCCAAATTTCTAAGCCCCTTTCATTTACTCTATAGCCAAGCCCCCTAGTATTAACAGCAAAAGCTATAGCTTCTTCATTAGTTAAAAGGGCATTTGGCGAAAACACACCCGAAGCACCAAAATTAAAAGCACCAACTGCCATAGCATGAATTATTGGCTCATGTGCCCAATGGTTAAAAATATCTGCTGGGTTTGCATTTGCTATAATGCCTGCCGATTCTAGCCTGCCCATATATACACCTTCATGCTCTGTAGATGTTACAAAGTAATCACGAACCGCCGCATTAAATCCATTAGGGGTAGGAAAAAAGCTAAAAGCTAAAACTACCAAAGCGGTTCTTTTTATTTTTTTAGCCATACGTGGCGTGGCTAACATTTTATTTTTCATTCTCGCTTAGTATCTCCTTATATTAATAATATCTATTATACACTATTCATAGGTTTTTTTCAATGTTTTTTTCTGAAAAAAAGACAAGAACACTAACTATAGCAGAGACACTGTCTTTAAAAGGAGTTTCTGCCATAGCGAGCTTATATTTAACACGGTCTTTATAGAGGGTATCTAAGGCCTCTTTTAAATCTTTGATATTCTCTTCTTGCAATACTTTTGAAAAGCCCTGAGCTTCAAAGCTTTTTGCGTTTTCTATTTGGTCTCCTCGGCTTTGGGAAAGCGGCAATGGTATTAAAAGATTTGGCTTTTTTAAAGCTAATATCTCTGCAAGAGTGTTAGCACCCGCCCTGCAAACTACTATATCTGCCAAATTGTATATATGAGGCATTTCGGCGTTTGCATATGAAAGCTGTATATAACCCTCTTTTTTTATATTTTTATTAACTTTCCCTTTACCCGTTAAGTGAATTATGTTATAATTATTAAGCAAGCTTTCAATATTACCCCAAACTGCATTATTAATAGTAGCTGAACCAGTAGAACCGCCAGTAAATAAAACTGTGGGCAAGCTTCTTAAAGAATAATTTAAACGTGTTTTATCACCTTTAAATATCTCTTCTCTTATTGGTGTGCCTGTTAATGTTGCTTTTTCGCCTAGCTTTAAAGCTGTTTCGGGAAAGCTAACACAAACTTTTTTTGCAAAAGGAATTGCTATTTTATTGGCAAGCCCAGGCGTTATATCGCTTTCATGGATAACAACGGGTATTTTAAGAATTTTAGCCGCAAGCACAACAGGCACAGTAACAAACCCGCCTTTTGAAAAAACAACATCCGGATTAATTCTTTTCATTATTTTAATAGCATCGCCAACGCCTTTAACTACCTTAAAAGGGTCGGTTAAATTTTTTACACTCAAATATCGCCTTAACTTTCCAGTAGATATTCTAAAATAAGGAATATCTTTTACTAACTCTTTTTCTATCCCATCTCTACTGCCTATATAGTGGCAGCTGAAGCCCTCTTTTTTAAGGCTTTCTAATAAAGATAAAATAGGGATTACATGGCCGCCTGTGCCACCGCCGGTTAAAATTATTCTACTCACAACGCTAACTCTCCAAATTTTTAAAGATTTTAAAAAAATATATTTACATAACGAGATATTTATGTTATTATACACTTAATATGAAATTTTTTAAAGATGTTTTTAAAAAACACCAAAAAATAACTTTGGTAGTTTTTGGGTCGGTTTTGGCAATTTGCACAATATATATTTATTTTCTAGTGCAAATTTTAATAAACGATTCAATAAAAGCTTTCACCTATGCAGATGCTATTATAGTGCTTGGCCATGCGATTAATGAAAATAATGAGCCTAGCCCTTGGCTATATGAAAGGCTGAATGGTGCAATTTATTTATACAATGCAGGCTTTGCAAATAGGCTAATAGTAACGGGTGGGCAGGGTCCTTTAGATGATATGCCAGTCGCCTATGCTATGCGGCATTTCCTAGTTTATAATGGAATAAACATTGAGAGTATATTAGTTGAAGCTTCTTCAAGAGATACTTTTGAAAATTTTAGCTACTCTAAAATTATTGCCAAAAAAAATGATATAAGCAGTATAATTTTCGTAACTAATAATTTTCACATTTTTAGAAGCTTAAATATGGCAAAACTCTTTTTTGAAGATGTTCAAGCACATAGTGCCTATGCGAGTAACGGCATTTCTTTAACGATAGCGTATTTAAGAGAACCCGTTTCAATTATATATAACAATTTAAGGAGAATAATATGGAAATTTTAACACTTTTTGGAGCAGCTAACCAAAACGACAAAGGTCTAAGCAAAGCATTAAACATTGCAAGTGGCACATTAAAAGAACTGGGCGTAAAGACTAAAGAAATTAATTTAATGCCACCTGCAATGCCTTATTTCGAAGGAACAAAAAACGACACAGCCTCTAACATTATAAAGCAAGTTAGCGAAGCTAGCGGTATAATAATAGCTACAACAGCTAGTATGAGCGGATACTCAGCAGTTTTGCAAAACTTTTTTGAACATTTGGAACTTTCTAATTCTCCACTTTCAGGAAAGCATTGTATGATTATCGCAATCGCTAAAGATGGAACTATTTTAAATAATATAAGCAACGCTATAAAAGAATTTGGCGGCAATGATTCCGTTAGAATTGCTTTAGATGAGAACTTTAAATCAGAAAGCTTTATTGAAGATATAATAGAAAAAAACACAGAAGATTTTTATAGATTAGTACGCCAAAAGCGTAATTTTTATAACCCTAGCTATAAAAGCGGAAACACACAAGCTATTCAACCTGCAAAAGCTAAAGAAAATACACAAACTCAGCCTAAAAAATCTTCTCAAAAAGAGAGAAACACAGCAGACATATTTAATGCCGACTTTTTATCACAAATAGAAAAAAACTTTACAAACCCAGAAAAGCCAAGACCGACTAACACTAACCCACCTACAAACCAAAGCAAACCACCAATGCCACAGCAATTTATACAACCTGTGCAACAACAACCGATTTTCCAAGAACCTATACAACAGCAAAATCAACAACAACAGCCTATACAGCAACCAATTTATCAGGAACAACCTTTCCAACAGCAAAATCAACAAAATTTTGGTGGGCAGCCTATTTTCCAAGAACCTATTCAGCAACAGCAAAACCAACCTCAACAACAGCCTATTCAACAACCAATTTACCAAGAACAACCTTTCCAACAGCAAAATCAACAAAATTTTGGTGGGCAACCTATGCAACAGCCTATTTTCCAAGAGCCTATTCAGCAACAGCAACAGCAAAACCAACCTCAACAACAGCCTATTCAACAACCAATTTACCAAGAACAACCTTTCCAACAACAGCAAAATCAACAAAATTTTGGTGGGCAACCTATGCAACAGCCTATTTTCCAAGAACCTATTCAGCAGCAAAATCAACAACAACAGCCTATACAACAACCAATTTACCAAGAACAACCTTTCCAACAACAACAGCAAAATCAACAAAACTTTGGTGGGCAGCCTGTGCAGCAACAACCTATTTTCCAAGAACCTATTCAGCAACAGCAAAACCAACCTATACAACAGCCTATACAACAACCAGTTTACCAAGAGCAACCTTTCCAACAACAACAGCAAAATCAACAGCCTTTAACGCAGCCTAACAATGTTGAACAAATAATAAGCCCTATTCCAAGTGCGGTTTCCCAGCCTATAACTTCTGAACCTGTTGCTCAACAACCTAACCAACAAGAAGATATACAAGAAATTGCAAAACATTTTGAACAAAAACAACAAGAAATATCGCAAGAAATTAAAGTTTCTCCGACACCTCAAATAACACCGCCGCAAACAGTAACACAAGAAACGGCAACACCTGAAATAAATGTTCCAAGCCCTGCCCCTATCAAAGAAACCG
>WRFW01000136.1 GCA_009787435.1 Defluviitaleaceae bacterium | reverse complement strand
CCCCCCCTCAACTTTTTTCAATAGTTTGCAGCAATTTGTAACATAGTTGTAAGCTAGATTTTATATGAAAAATTTTATGACGCTAAATAAGTAAGCCAAAGCTACAGCAATAATAGCTAATTAAAAAGCTAATAAAAGAGATTGTGAATGTTAAAAATGCCGAAAAAATTAAATAAAATAAAAAAGAAGCTGAAAAAATATCTAATTGAAGCTACATGGTTACTAAAATTTCAACAAAAAAATTGCCGGCTAATTAAAGCCGACAATTGAGTGTCTCTAAGAACTGACAAGTTTTTAGAAAGACACGTTAAAGATAACTAGTTTTTTGACTATCTTGGGTGAACAGAAAACTACCTAACTGTTTTTAATGATATTTTTATTAGCTCGTCTAAAAGAGCTTCCATTGAATAATCCATATGTTTCATTAAAGAGGGATATATACTAACGCCTGTGAAAGCTGGGAAAGTGTTAATCTCATTAAATAAAATTTCGCCTTTTTCATTTAAAAAGAAATCTACACGGGCGAGCCCTGTGCAATCTAAAGCTTTAAAAATTTTCACTGAAAGCTTGCGTATTTCCTCTGTAACTTCTTTTGACACATTTGCAGGTATTTCTTTTTTAGTGTTTGGGTTGTTATATTTTGTATCATAGTCGTTAAATTCTGCCTCGCCAACTATTGTTTCTCCCGGGAAGCTAGCTATGGTATTATTTTTACCATCTCCTAAAACGGCACATTTAAGCTCTCGCCCTGTAATACTTTCTTCTATTATTACTCGGCTATCGTGTTCAAATGCTAGGGTAAGTGCATTTTGAAGCTCTTCTTTAGTTTTAACACGGCTTATGCCAACAGAGCTGCCACTCCGCACTGGTTTCACAAATAGCGGCAGACCTAATTCTTTTATTATAAAATCTGAATTTATATTATCACCCGTTCTATATGATAAATATTTAGGACCATTTATGCCGAGAAGCTTTAAAATATCATTTGAATAAACCTTTTCCATAGAAATTGCCGAAGCTAACACACCACACCCAACATAAGGAATGCGAGACATTTCAAATAAGCCTTGAATTGTGCCATCTTCCCCGTATTTTCCTAGCAACACTGGAAATAAAACATCAACTTTTATTATTTTTGCAATAGAATTTTCTGAAAAATTAATAAAGCCCTCTTGTGGGTTAGGAGAAAGGATTGTGGGCTCTCCCTCTTTATTTAGCCATTTGCCTTCTTTATTTATATACACTTCTAAAATTTCATATTTTTCTTTGTTTAAGTTTTCTATTATCGTCTTTGCGGAGCCTTGTGAAACTTCATGCTCGTTTGATGCACCGCCATATATAACAGCTACTTTAATTTTTTCCAAAAGTTTAACCCTCCCATATTGTTTTGTCTTAATTAAGCGATTTTAGCAGTCTTTAATTTATTTTAAACTAATTATTGAAAATAAAGTTTTTGCCAAGCTTATTCTCCGCCGATAGGCGATTTTAAAGATTGTATAAGCCTTGCAAGCTCTTCTTCACTCTTATATTCTATTTCAATTTTCCCTTTTTTCTGACCTTTGATTTCAACTTTAGTGCCGAAAAAATTTTCTAAATCTTTTTCAAAATTTTCATAATAAATTTGCCTAGGTTTTTTCAAAGGCTTTTCTTGTTTTTCTGAAAATTCTTCATCTTTGAATAAGGCTTCTGTTTCTTTAATGCTCAAGCCTTCTTCTACTATTTTATTTGCAAGCTCAACTTGGTTTTCTTTATTTAAAAGCAAAAGTGCGTGGTTAGCTGTAATCGTGCCCTCTGCTATTAAATTTTGAATATCTTCGCTTAAATTAAGCAAGTTTAGCCTATTAGCTATAGTGTTTCTACTTTTGCCAACTTTGCCAGCTATCGTTTCTTTATTGAAAAAGAAATAATCTATAAGTTTTTTATATGAAAGGGCTTCTTCTATTGGGTTTAAATCTTGCCTTTGAATATTTTCAATAAGGGCAATTTGCAAAGCTTCCAAATCGCTATAAGATTTAACAATTATAGGCACATGTGTTAGCCCTGCCATTTTAGACGCTCTATAACGCCTTTCACCGGCTATTATTTCAAAAGTTCCATTGGGCTTTTTATTAACTACGATAGGTGCAATTATACCAAATTCTTTTATACTTTGTGATAATTCTTCAAGGGCAGCTTCAGAAAAATAACGCCTGGGCTGCTCTGGGTTTGGTGTTATTTTTTCTATGGATTCTTCTAAAATATCACCTTTGCTCAAATTTTCTTCTTCTGGCAAATCGGGTATTAAAGCACCTAGCCCCCGTCCTAATCCTTTTTTCATTCGTATACCCTCACTTTTTTTAATAATGCCTAAGGCAGCAAAGCTTATTATATCATATTAGGTCGTTATTTGCAACCATATGCGAGCTATATAATCATCTATTAAACTTTTTTATAAAGGGAATCAAACTTAGCTCAGCTTTAGTTAGCGGCTTTAAAATTATTAGCACAGCAAAAAATGTGCAGAAACCAACTACAATTGCTAAAAACAAGTGAAAATCTCTTAAAAATAATAAGCTTAAACCCATTATGAAACTAGCGATAAAAGGTTTTATAAATGTGTTTTTAAATTCAGGCTTAACGCCAGCTTTTTTATAAACGAAAAATAAATTTATGAAGCTAGCTACTAGATAGCAAATAGTAGTGCTTATTATAGCACCTAGTATGTTTATAGCGGGGTTGCTAATTAAAATAAAATTAAGCGGTATTTTTATAATAGCACCAATTAAAGCGGCTAAAACAGGCACTTTTAAAACCGAAAGCCCGTGTAAAATGCCTGTGGCTATTTGTGAAAGAGATAAAAATAAAATACTTACAGAACCAACTGCAAGCAAAATTGCCCCCTCTGGATTGTTTGGAAAAAGAAATAATAAAATTTCTTCTGCCAAAACACCTATCCCAAAAGCCGCTGGGAAAGCGATAAGCATAGCAAATTTTAAAGCAGTTTTAACTTTAGAACGTGCTTCTTCTTCATTGTGGGCAGCAACAGCCGCACTAATGCTAGGTATAACAGCCATAGCAATAGCGCTTGAAACTGCAACGGGCAAAGTAGTAATAACTACATATTTACCATTTAATTGCCCAAATAAAGCTTTTGCTTCATAGCTTGAAAAGCCAGCGTTCGTTAAAAGGTTCATAGCCATTTGAGTGTCGATTATATTAGTTATAGAAAAGATAGCAGTGCCGGCTATTATAGGAATTGAAGTGGCTATAAGCTCTTTTAAAATTAAAGAATTTTTTTCACTTTTCTTAAATTTTTGAAAATCTACTTTTCGGCGGTTTTTCAAAAAAATAAATAAGAGGACTAAAAAGCCTACAAATGCACCGAAAAAAGTTGCAAGTGTGCCGCCAAATGCTGCATAAATAATGCCATGGTCTATAAAAACGAACACTAAAAACACACTGAAAATAGCATTTATTAGTTGGTCTAAAAGCTGAGAAATAGCAACAGGAAAGGAATTTCTAATGCCTAAAAAATAGCCTTTAAAAGTAGACATTATTGAAACTACAAAAACTGTAGGTGCTAATGCTCTAATACTTAAAGAAGCTGCTGGCAAACCTATAAAATTAGCTAGCAAATCTGAAAATAAAAAAAGTATTAGCATAGAGATAAGCCCCAGAAAGCTTGAAAATAAAAGGCTTATATTTAAAATTTTATAAAAATCATACCCTTTAGCCATTCTGCTTGAAACCATTTTTGAAACAGCAGAGGGAAAGCCAGCAGCACTTATTACGAAGAAAAGCAAATATAAATTAAAAGCAGCCCCATATATGCCTGTGCCTGCATCGCCCAATATATTTTGCATAGGTATTCTATATAAAAAGCCCATTAGCCTTGCTAATAAGCCTGCTGCTGCTAATATTCCTGCATTTTTTAAAAAACCATTATTTTTCATAGTTTGTCCTAATTTTATTTAAAATTATAGTGAATATTTGATATAGATAGCGAGCAATTTTAGCCCGCCGCTTTTAATTTAAAAGCTATAATAAAGGCGAAAATAAGTGCAAAATTGCTTCTATAAACTCATCTATAAAAGCCTTTCTTTTGTTTACTATTTTTCGGCTTATTTTGTTTGAAACTTCTATAGTTTCAAGCACATCTTCTTTTATAACCATTATAGTGTCTGTGTTTTCTAAAATTACCGCACATTCAAAATGCAAATATAAGCTTCTAAAATCTAAATTAATTGTGCCAACAACTGCTATTTTATCATCTGAAACGAAGCTTTTAGCGTGAAGAAAACCGGGTGTGTATTCATAAATTTTTACACCAGCCCCTATAAGAAAACGATAATAAGACCTTGTGAGCCTGAAAATAAGTTTTTTATCTGGAATTCCGGGAAGCACAATGCGAACATCTACACCGCGTTTTGCTGCCATTTGAAATGCATACAATATTCTATCACTAACTATTAAATAAGGTGTGAAAATATAAACATAATCTTTAGCACGGTTTAAAATTTCCACATAAGTATTTTCGCCTAACTCTTCATTATCGATTGGTGTATCACCAAAAGGGAGCACTTTGCCAGAAACATTAAAATTAGAGTTTCCTTTATATTTAAGATAGTCGTTAATTCTTTCATGTTTTTTTGAAAATGTGTCCCACATTTCTATAAACATTAGTGTGAAACTCCAAACGCCTTGGCCTTTAAGCATTAGCCCAGTATCTTTCCATTTTCCAAAAGGGTTAGTTTTATTTATATATTCATCTGAAATATTCATGCCGCCGCAAAAGGCAATTTCACCGTCTATAATCATTATTTTTCGGTGGTCTCTATTGTTCATAAAAAGAAGCAAAAAGGGAACTAGTGGGTTAAATCTTATCACTTTAATTCCTTTTTGGCGAAGTTCTTTTAAATATTTATTGCTAAAAGCTGTTCCAAAATCGTCTAGTATTAATTTAACTTCTACATTCTCACTAGCTTTTCTCGTTAAAACGCTGAGCATAGTTTCCCACATATAGCCTTTTTTGATTATAAAATATTCTAAAAATATAAATTTTTGTGCCTTTTCAAGCTCTAAAATCATATCTTCAAACATTTTTTCACCAAAATTGTAATATTTAGTGTCTGTGTTTTCATAAGATTTGAACCCGCTAGATTTTGTTATATAATTAAAAAATGGGTCTTCTTTTTTATATGCTTCGCTTTCATCTAAAATTTTTTGGATTATTGCGTGTTCTCTCATAAACTTTGCAATTTTGCGAGTCGGCTTTTTATCTCCTAGAAAAAGGTATATGAAACCACCCAATATAGGAAAAGCGAGCACAAAAATAACCCAAATGAGCTTATAAGCCGAGGGCTTATCTTTCTTAACTAATGAAAGAAGCACAAATATAGAAAATATTGTGCCTATCATACCTAGGTGAGGAAACCTATAGAGCAGGAAACTTATTATAGAAAAAGCAAATACCATTTGCAAAACTATTAATGAGACAATAGCAAAAAGCCTGCCCGATATTTTTAAATTTTTCATATACATATATTTTAGTGGAATTTGGGGCAAAATGCAAGAAAAATTTTATTTAGAGCAAAATTATTTATTTTTATGAAAGAGCATATGGCAAAAATAACAAAAACTATAATTAAATAATAAAAAACCTAATATCAACTGTGCAGTCAAATTTAATCGTTTGCAACGATTAAATTTGATAGATAAAGTTTTGATATTAGGTTTTTTATATTCTAAATGGCGTATCCGCTCACCTAGCTAGTTAAAAAGATTTACCCACCTTTTAATTTGGTCATAAAATCTAATATAAAAATGGTCTATTGAAGCTTCCATAATTTGATAAAAAGCCCAGTGGTTCGGTGTTAAATCGCTATAAATTTGATTGTGATAACTATCGCCTAGATATTCACGAATGCTAGCTCTATCTGAGCTTCTATTTAAATGATAGTTTATTATAGTTACTGCTTGTGCTCTAGTTATTATATTATTACGCCCAAATATATAGTTATTTGGGAAATAAGCAAGTATTGCTTGATTAAAAGTAGCATTTATTGCTTGTGCTGACCAGTGCCCAGTAATATATTCTATGCTAAGTGAGGTTTCTAAAGACAATGCACCTAATATAAATTGTGCAAATTCTGCATTAGTAATATTTTCGTTTGGTCTAAAGTAGCCATCTGGAAAGCCTAACAAAATTCCACTATTTGCAAAATAGCTTATCGCTTCAAAATACCAATCATCTTTGCCTACGTCTGAAAAATTTGAAAAAGATTGCCCAAATTTATTAGCATTAGTTGATAAATTGAAAAACATTTGTGCCATTTCAGCTCTAGTTATGCCTTCATCTGGTCTGAAACTGCCATCAATAAAGCCAGTAACATAGTGTGCTGCTCGCTTTATCATCCGCTGTTCTTCTTCATAATATTGTTCTAATTCTTTAATTAACTCTTCTTCTACTAATACTTCTTCCTCCATAGGTGGCGGGGATTGAATTGGCGGTCTATTAGGAACGGTTACTGTTGGTCGATTTGGTAAGCTTTCTTCTTCCTCTACTGCCTCTTCTTCCTCTGGCTCTTCTTCTCCCTCTACTTCCTCTTCTTCCTCTGGCTCTTCTTCTCCCTCTACTTCCTCTACTTCCTCTTCTTCCTCAGGCTCTTCTTCTTCCTCAGGCTCTTCTTCTTCCTCAGGCTCTTCTTCTTCCTCAGGCTCTTCTTCTCCCTCTACTGCCTCTTCTTCC
>WRFW01000135.1 GCA_009787435.1 Defluviitaleaceae bacterium | reverse complement strand
CTTTTGGGATAAGGATATGTGGGCAACTTTTACTTATGATAACGAAAACTTGCCAACGAGCGAAAAGCAAGCTCAAAGTAACATAAAAAACTATATTAGACGGCTCAAAGCATACATAAAGAAACATGGCTTGCCAAACCTTAAATATATTTATGTTACTGAATATATAGAAGATAGCAACAAAGGCGGCAGAGTACACCACCATATAGTTATGAATTTTAAGGATAGAGATATAGCTGAAAAAATGTGGAATAAAGGAAATAGAAAACAAACACGCCGCCTGCAACCCGACGAAAACGGCTTAGAGGGGTTAGCTAGGTATATATTAAAAGAGGGCAAAGACACTGAAACACGCAAACACTCAAAATCATATTTTACTAGCAAAGGTTTAGAAAAGCCAAAAGAAACAAAATCAGATTACAAAATAACTAAAAGAAAAGTTAGTAATATAGCTAAAGATGAAAACGGAGCAAAAGCAATTTTTGAAACTATGAACAAAGGCTATAAATTCAATGATTTAAATGTTAAATATAGTGAATATGTTAGCGGTATTTATATGTACGCAAGAATGAAAAAAGCACCAGTTAAAAATAATAAAAAGAAACGGAGGAATTAAAATGCAATGGTATTATATAGTTATGTTTACAGTTGTCGGGGTTCATGTATTTAATTTTTTTGTAGCTATAATTTTAGAAACGCTAAAAAAGGGTAAAGAAGAAAATTTGCTAATGCTAAGCACTTTTACAATCGCTTTCCCGCTTTGGGTTTTGCTATATCCAGTAAGGGCTTATAAAAATAAAAGACGCTTTAAATCTCCTAGAACTATTACTAGCACCTACCCTTTCAAAAAGAAAATTAAAAAGGGGTAACTATGAAATTAAGTAAAGTAGCATCTATATTTAAGAAAAATAAAAAATTAATAATTTTCACAGATAAAAATGGCACACAATGGATAAGCAACAATTTTGCTATGTATTCTATGCGAGATATGCCTCAATTAACACCCGAAATGATACTTCGCTTTTTTGACGTTTCAAAAGAAAAAATAGAAGAATGGGAATACAAAACAGAAGAAATGCCACCTATGTTTGAGGCTGAACTCTTTTCTGAACATAAAGAACAAATTAAATTTATGCAAATTTTCATTAACTGGTACGGAGATGATTATACTTTCTTTATTGATAATAACGAAGTTTACAGTATAAAAAGTGAATATTTAAAGCCGTTACTAGGCAAAGAAAATGAATATTTAGAATTTTATAAGTCTGAATTAAACGGAAATGCATTTTTAACAGTTAAAGAAAATTCAGAACTAACAGCAATTATTTGCACGAGCAATTTAAAAATTAAAGATTTTGCAAACGAAATTAAAAAGCTCTCTACTATGGTACTGTAAATAATTATGAAAACCATAACATTAAGAGAACTTGAAGAATATAGATTAATCAAAAATGAAATAGTGCAAATAACCGAGAGCTTAGAAAAACTAGGCAACGCTGCAACATTTGTATTTGATACAGTAAAAGGCTCTAGCAGTCAAATACCGTATCAAGAAAGAGTTATACCTATAGTAGGTGTTAGCCCAAAGTATATGAAAATTTATAACAAAAGAAAACAGCGGCTAGAGCTTTTACTAAGCGAACTACTAGACAAACTTTCACAAATAGAAGATTTTATAAAGTCAATTAACCAAAGCGATATAAGGCAGATTATAGAGCTTAGATATATAAAAGGGCTATCTTGGAAAATAACAGCTAAGAAAGTTTATGGATATGCAAGCGAAGATGCACCGAGAAAAGCTATTAAGCGGTATTTTTTACAAATATAGATTTAAATCTGAAAGTAGCTTTTTAAATTTTTTTAAAAATTTTTCATTGTTTTTTAAAAGTGTCCGTTCAGTCCGCTTTTAATGTGCTATAATAGTATTATCCATATTTATGTACAGCTTTAGAGAGCGACTTTTTACACTTTTTTAATAGGAGGGGCAAATGGAAGAAAGCGAACTAAATATAAGCCTACACCTTGATTTTAAGCTAGGCGGCAGGCTTATTATAAATAAATATTCAACGCTAGATATTCAGCGGCAAAAAGGGCAAATTAACATTAATTTAACTAATAATACGGGCAATTTATCTTTCAATAGTTTATTTGACGAGATAACGGAGCAGCTAGGCGAAGATGAAACATTTAACATAGTAGTTAAAACAAATAATGGCAAAGCCATATACAAAAACCTCGTAGCCGACTATTATAATAATACACACCATGAAATATTACACTTTGGTAAACAAATAGAAACAGGCATAGGCACAGGCATGGGGCTTGATAATGTCCTCATGGAATAAAGCTTTTTATCAAAGCAAACAATGGTTAGAAGTTAGAAAGGCTTATTTAATAAGTCAACATTATGTTTGCGAACGTTGCGAGGGGATAGCCAAAATAGTACACCACAAAGTGCATTTAAACCTAGCCAATGCAAACGACCCATACACTACTCTATCCCACGAAAACTTGGAGGCACTTTGCCAAACTTGCCATAACAAAGAACATCACGGCAAGCCTAGAAAGCTACCCTACTCCTTTGATAGCCAAGGTAATATCATATACGCCCCCATGCAAAAAATCAACAATATGCCCTAACAGACCGAGACCAGCGAATAACTTTACCCTGCAAGGGTTGCGTAAGGGGTGTGGTAAATTTTTAAAGTCCGTTAGGGGGTGTTATTTGTGGCGATTAAAAAAGAGTTAGACAAAGATAGCAGAATTAAGCAAGAAAAAAGCCGACTTGCCAAAGTTTTCAAAAACTTAGATAAAAATAAGCTAACAACCGTTCAATCACTAATAAATAACGCTGCTTTCATGGCTATAACTTTGGAAGATTTGCAAAAAGTTATAAATGAGTATGGCATATCCGAAGAATATAAAAACGGTGCTAATCAATACGGCAAAAAACAAAGCCCCGAAGTGGAAGTGTACATAGCTATGACTAGAAACTACACCGCCATAATTAAGGAACTTGTAGCACTTGCCCCTGTAGCTGAAAGAAAAAATAGTAAGCTTGCTGCTCTTATGCGTGATGAACTATAAAAATATGAAAAATAATTACATTTATGAATACTATGCCGACATTCAAAGCGGCAAGGCAATTGTCGGCAAATGGATAAAATCCATATACTCCATACTTATCAAAGGTTTAGAAAGTGGGGAGTATTTTTTTAATGCAAAGCGTGCAGGGCGTGCAATACGTTTTATTGAGAATATGTGCCACCATAGCCAAGGCAGAAACGATTTATTAAAATTAGAGCTTTGGCAAAAGGCTTTAATATCTGCTATTTTCGGCATTGTTGATGATGAGGGTTTGCGTGTTTTTCGTGAAGTATTTATAGTTATCGCCCGCAAAAATGGCAAAACATTATTTGCAAGTGCGATTATAGCATATATGACTTACTTAGATGGTGAATACGGGGCAGAAGTATATTGCTTAGCCCCAAAGCTAGACCAAGCAAATATTGTTTACAATAACTTTTTTCAAATGATACAGCAAGAAGACGAACTAGATGAGATTTCAAAAAAACGCCGCAGCGATATTTATATAGAAGAAACTAATTCAACAATTAGACCGCTTGCCTTTAATGCAAAAAAATCGGACGGCTTTAACCCACACTTAGTTATTAATGATGAGCTAGCTAGTTGGCGGGGGGACGGCGGCTTAAAGCAATATGAAGTTATGAAGTCTGCTTTAGGTGCTAGGCGGCAGCCGATAATATTAAGCATATCAACAGCAGGCTATGAAAATGGCAGTATTTTTGATGAGCTTTTTACACGCTCTACCCGCTTTTTAGAGGGTGGTAACAGAGAAAAAAGACTGTTGCCTTTCTTGTATATGATAGATGATATTACTAAATGGAATGATTTAACCGAGCTTAGAAAAGCAAACCCAAATATGGGTGTGTCTGTGTTTGAAAGTTATTATAAAGAAGAAATTGCAATCGCTAAAAACTCGCTGCCAAAAAAGGTTGAATTTTTAACGAAGTATTGCAACATTAAGCAAAATTCAGCTATTGCATGGTTAGATGGGCACACTGTAGAGCTTGCAGGAAAAGCGGGCGAGGGTTTTAAAATTGATGATTTTCAAGACTGCTATGCAGTCGGCGGGATAGACCTTTCACAATCGGTAGACTTAACAGCGGCTACCGTTATCATTGAAAAAAAGGGCAAAATGTACTCTTTTACAAAATTCTTTATTCCTGCAAGTAGGCTTGAAAAAGCTCAGCAAACAGACGGTGTGCCTTATGATATTTTCATTCAAAAAGGCATTGTACAATTAAGCGGCGAAAATTATGTTGACTATAAAGACGTTCATAACTATTTTTTAGAATTACAAGAAGTGCATAAGCTTTATATTTTAAAAATTGGATATGATAAATACTCAGCACAATACCTTGTAAATAAGCTAGCAGAAGACGGCTTTCACATGGATGATGTTCACCAAGGCGAAAACTTAACACCAGTAATAAGAGAATTTGAGGGCATTTTAAAAGACGGCAATTTTATAATCGTTGAAAATAAATTACTAGAATGGCACTTTCTCTATGCTGCCCTAAAGCAAAATAGTGAAACAAGACGTGTACGAATTACTAAAATAGAGCAGCGTATGCGAATAGATGGGCTTGTTGCCGTGCTTTGTGCAATGACTGTCCGCCATAAATATTGGGAGGAAGTGGGGCATTATCTTAAAAATGAAGATTAACCACCTGCGGTTGGGCAGCCCTGCGGGCGGCATAATTGCCCAAGTTTTTTGATACCAAAGCTTCACCTTAACTAAACCCGATTTAGAAATTTTAAAGCCCTTGACTTTTTGAACAAGCTATAGTATAATATAGAAAAATCAAGCTAAAAGGAGGTTTTAAAATGGGTATGACTGATAGTCAATTTAAACAATTTTGCAGAATGCAACTAAGATTTATCAAAGAGGCTAAGGAAGAAGAAAGCAAAGAAGAAACAGACAAGAAATTAGAAAACATAATTGAAGATTTGCAAAAAGGCTTGGAAGATTAATTTTGAAAAATATAATGGGGGTTAGCACATTATGACAGATTTTCAATTTAAAGCATTAATAAGCCTTGTAGCAGATAAATTTGCAGCTTGCAAAACTATGGAAGAAGTAAAACAAGCAATTGAAGATTTAAGAGAATTAACTTCTGAAAAAGATATTTCAAAAGCTTGGGACGACATTCCAGAGGTTGAACCTTTAGAAGATGAACTAGAGATAATAGCAGAATACAACAAAAACAAAACTAAAAAATAAATTATTAAAAACCACCTAGTGTTTACTAGGTGGTTTTTATATTGCTTTTTTAAAAATCGCATGCTGTGAGAGATTTAATCTTCTCTCATTAAAAACTAGCGAAACTGGACTGAAAAGTGAAACTAGACTGAAAGGAGGTGAGAAAATTATGGGGCTTTGGGATAAGCTCTTTGGCGGCAGAGGTAGAAACGAAACAGCAGAAACAGAGGTACACAATTATTTTAAAGCATTAACAGCATACACACCCGTTTTTACTACATGGGAGGGCGGTTTATATGAGGCAGAGCTAACACGGGCTGCCATTCATTCTTTCGCAAATTCAGCGAGTAAACTAAAACCTGAGATACAAGGCAGTGCATATAAAAGCCTAGCAAACACTTTGCAATTTAAGCCAAACCCATTTATGAATACTAGTCAATTTTTATATAGAATTGCCACAATACTTTCCGTAAATAACAATGCTTTTATCGTCCCTTTAGAAGATGAATACAGCAATATTACAGGCTACTACCCTATATTGCCAAGTAATGTTGAAGTTATAGACATTGGCGGCGTTGCATATTTGCGGTATACGTTTGAAAGCGGTGAAAGGGCAGTGATTGAGTATAGCCGTGTTGGTGTTATTACTTCGCACCAGTTTAAAGATGATTTTTTTGGCTCAGATAATTCAGCAGTTAAGCCTACTTTGCAGCTCATTAATATTCAAAACCAAGGCATTATAAATGCTGTTAAAAACTCTGCTAATATACGCTTTTTAGCACGAATAGCTAATAAAATTAAACCCGAGGCAATAAAGGAAGAACGGGAAAGGTTTGCAGCTGAAAACTTTAGCGAAGATAACACGAGCGGGCTTATAATAAGTGATGCCACTTTTGCAGATTTAAAGCAAGTAGAAAGCAAGCCATATACCGTAAATGCTGCACAAATGAAGTTAATAAATGAAAATGTTTATAATTATTTTGGCATTAACGAAAATATTTTGCAAAACAAATTTACAGAGGAAGAATGGAATGCATTTTATCAAGGGAAAATTGAGCCTTTCGCAATACAACTATCGCTCGCACTATCTAATATGACTTATACAGAAAGAGAGCTAGCACACGGCAATAAAATTGTACTAACTACAAACCGCCTGCAATATGTAAGCAATAATACGAAAATGCAAATATCAACACAGCTTTTCGATAGGGCTATTGTAAGCTTAAATGACGCAAGAGATTTATGGGGGCTTGCTGCTGTAAATAATGGCGATAAGCGTTATATACGTAGAGAGTATACAGAGATAGACTTTTTAAATTCAAATGATGATATAGAAGAAATGCCCACAATGGTAAACATGGAAGATGAGCCTCAGCAGGTGGGAGGGGGTGAAAGTGATGACAATA
>WRFW01000134.1 GCA_009787435.1 Defluviitaleaceae bacterium | reverse complement strand
GTGCACATGGTCTGCGTTTGCGTATTGGCCATTGTCCGTTCCGATAGAAGCTGCTGTGTTGCTATCCATTAGCGGTGCTGTTGTGGCAGCTCTTTTTGAATTTACCATACGCCAGTTTGTGCCATCAAAAACGAACGGCACAGTTGCCCCGGCTGCCCAATTAGATAAGTTTATAATCGGCACAGCCGTATTTGCCCCTATTCTTATTCTTGGGTTTGCTGCTGTGTTTCCATTTGTAAAAGTTATAGATATTTTTGCACCTCTGTGTAAATCATCAAAAGTTGGTGTTATATTATTAACTACTTTTTCTGCAGTATTAGCGCCCGTATTAGATGTTCCGTATCTAATAGTGCCAGAAGTGAAGAGCCCCTCTAATGCATCTGCTATATATTCTCTTGCATTTCTACCAAGAAGCGGGCTTTGGTTTCTTAATCTATCAATAATTTGTTCTATGTTAAGTGCCATTTTGTTTTCTCCTTTTTGTTACAAAATTTATAATTGATACTATCTTGAAGAGCTCATCATTATTTGCCTATCGCCAAAGGTTAAGCCGCTTTTTATTGGATTAACAACATCAACTCTTTTTTCTATTAGTGTATACCATTGCTTTTCTTCACTATTTCCAAGCAAGTGGTTGTGGATTGAATAGCTGTTTCCTACTCTAAAGCTTTCATATGGTGCATTATCAAGGTGTGATAAATCCAAAGCACTAACGGTTATACTGTTCGTTACCGAGCGGTTATTTTCTATCCATTCTTCAGCTTTTCTTCTTAGCTCGCTTGGGTCGTTCACTTCGTCCCAAACTACTACACCCTCAACGATAGTATCATTGTCAATGCTATCTATATTTACAGGCAGCCAATTTTCGCCCTCGTTCACAGTTTCTATAGTTAATCTAGGCTTTGGGAAGCTTGCTATAGGGTCGTTTTGGTTAATTGTTAAATCTGCAAGGCGAATTAGCATTCTTAAATTTGGATTTTCTCTTCTTTCTGGGTCTTTCCAATATTCAGGGCTGCTAAGTGCACCAGAGTTTGCTAAAGAGTCTATCGCATCTTCATAAGCTCCTATATCGTTTACGTGTGGAATAGTGTTTCTAGGTCTAATGCTTTCTCTATAATCATCAGCTGCAGAACTATTAAAGTTAAGATGGCTAAGTTCAATTAAAAGGTCTCCAATCCACGGTGATACTTGTTCTCCTTCGTTTAGAGAGTGGTTAAGCCAAAATTGAAATTCATGTACTACACCTACATCAAGCATTCCTGGTGGTTCAATAAGCCTATTCTGAAAGGCTACTAAAAATCCTTGATGAGGTGTTCTTCTTAGTGGACTTGGTCTGTATACAAATGCGTCTGCTGTACGTATTAGTCTTCTTAAACTAGCGTGTCTAGCACGTTCAAAGTTTTTCCAATAATCTGGACTATTAAGAGCACCTGTGTTTGCTAAAGAATCTATTGCTTGTTCGTAAAGCTGAAAATTATTTATAGTTGTAGATATATTATTTCTTATTGCATTTGCATTAAATGGTGCTACAATGTTAAGCCTTGATAAGTTAACTAGTAAATGGCCTATCCAAGGTGAAATACTCTCGTCTACCTCTATACCGTCTATAGTCCTTGTTAGGCTGCCGATTGATAATGTTTGCTGGCTTGGTCTAGTTTGATTTTTCCAAAATTCAATATCATCACCTATTATTACACTATCTCTTTCTAACCAATTTATAGCGTTATCAAAAGAGCCAGAATTAGTACGGCGTGGAGAATCGGTAATGAGAGCCTCCGCTGCTATACGAATTAAGTATCTAACATGAATAATGCCTGCAAGTCTTTCTTCTTTCCAGTATTCAGGGCTTATTATAGCTCCTGCATTAGCCAAAAAGTCTACAGCTTCATTATAAGCCCACCTACTATTAACATCTGGCGGCAAGTGTGGGTTTTCGGTCAAGCGAACTATCATATCATCTATATAGTTTCTGCAAACACCACAGCCGCCGCTATTACACTCATTTGGGCATGTGCATTTATTTTTAAAATTCAGCTTAGAAAGGTTAATTAAAAGCTGCCCAACCCAAGGCGAAATGGCTTGTTGGTCTTCTGGCAGGGGTTTGCCGTCTCGCCAGTGCTGCACTTCATTAAGCCAGTAATTAACTACCTCCGTATTAGGGAATATGCCAACATGCCTTAAACGCTCTATTGCAAGTTCATACCTTTCAAGCTTTCTGCCGAGTGGTATAAGCCTTGTAATCTCAGAGCTTGGGTGGTATTCAGATTTTATATTTTCAAGATTTATAGAAAGCTCTATAGGCATTTCTCCATTAACGCCAAATTTATCAAAAGCATAGTTAAAAATTCTTCTCTCTATGCCGCTAGCTTCATCTTTCACATACTCTAGCCAAATATAGCCGCCAAATCTATCTAATATTTGTTCTTTAATATTTTGAAATGTGCTGCCATAGTTAATATGGTGAACTTCTTCTGTAGGACCACAGTTGCAGCTATTGTTAAATTGCATTTCAATTGGAGTTACTCCCTCATAATTAAAGTTTGCGAAATCTATTAATTTGCTAGTAACATCTTCTGAAACACGGCTATTGTGGCTGCTTAAAAGCCTCCTTAAATACTCGCTTAGTTCAATAGAGGGAATCTCTTCGGCTTCTTGCATACTATCAATTAAATATGCAAGCTCGCACTCGGCAACAAAAGATTTAATAACTTGCCCGCCGCTTGCCATTTTGTAAGAGTAATCAATTATACGCCCTCTAAAAATAATTTTGTTTTTATCATCTTTAATGCGTATTAAAGATTTATAAGGCACTATTTTTTCTTCATACAGGGGGTGGTTGCGTAAAAGTTCAAAGTTAAAATTGTTAACTGCATTTAAAACTTGTGTCATTTGCCCTCTATATAAAACATTTGTTCTTGAATACGGGTCGTGAAGCGTTTGAGTAGGTGAAGAGGGTTCTATATTAAGTTCAACAAAATACATTAAATTCTCTCCTTCCGCCAATCAAAAGAAATGTTAGTCGCTCTGTTTGTTCTAATGCCTTGATTTTGGAACACTTCAATTTCTGTTAGCCCTGGCTTAAGCCTAAAATTTGGGTAAGTTGAAGAGCCTTGTAAAATTGGGAAAAGGGTTTTCATATCGCTATTATATATCATCTCTAATCCTAAGCCGTTTGCTGTAACTATAGGGTTCACAGTACGCTGGCCAGCATTATAAAGTTTAATAATTTGGCTTCCCACTGGTTCTAAATTAAAGCTTATACCATTTTGGAAAGCGTCTAAATCAAAGTTAAAAGCATCAAATAAGTCTTCGCTTTCTTTATGGTTGTCTAGTTTAAATGGGTATAAATCAAAAGTAATCTCAACTTTTAGGCGGTTAAAGTTATACTCATCTGTAACTAACACTTCTTTACACTTTCCATTGTAGTAAAAATCTGGCTCATAGCTATCTTCTAATTTTTGGTCAAACTCGCCCATTAGTAAATTTTCAATGGTCGTTTGAAAGTCTCTTGCGGTGTCTCTAATTCTAAGCCCTGTGCCCACACCGAAGCGATAAAAAGTATAAGTTATTTCCCGGTTTTCATAAACTCTATTTCCAATTAAGTTTGATAAATCTATAACCCCTTGCATATAAGGAATGCTAGCAGTTACTTCCTTTTCATTAGGTGTATTTGCCACTCTTTCGTGCAAATTTAAGTTAAATCTAGTTGACTGGAATAGCCCAAATGTGATATAATGTTTAGGAGACTTGTTTATGCTAAGCCCGTGTGTTAAATCTATCATGGGTTTGCACCTCTCTTTCGTTTGTTTTAAAATTGGTTATAATATTAACGCCCCCATCTTGAATTATAAGAAATTGCTTGCCCTGCAGCATTATCATACCCGGCATAAGTAGCACCGACTAGCTCGCCGCTATCCATTACAATGTATTGGCCGGCTTGCACTGTATCTATAAGGCGTTCCAAAAGTGTGCTTTCATAGCTTGCATCTGGCGGGGTAATTGCTAATTTTAATTCACCGTCCATTTTGTGCCCTGAAATCATATTGTTTAGCCTTTTATAGCTTCCTATAGCTTGTTCAAAGCTATCTTTAACTGTGTAAGCTGTATTTTTGGCGATTGTTTCAATTTGGCTGCTGCCGGCTTCTAAGCCTATTGCAAAGCCGTCCATAGTGTAGCCGCCAAGGCTAAGCATAACACGCGAAGGGGAATTTATTCGCAAAGCTGAAGCCATAGTTTGGCTAACACTATTAGCTATGCCTTGTGCAGTTGACATTACTGATGGCTTTTTTGATTGCAAGCCATTTTCAAGGCCTTGCATAGAATTAGCCCCGATTTTAGTTAGGCTCGGTTCTAGCGTTTTAAATGTGCTTTCAAGGCTTGCCACACCTTCTTCTGAAGTTGCATTTGCGGTATCTAGCCCATCTGAAAGGGTAGTGTTGAAATCATCTACCATGCCTGTGCTTATCTCGCCTAGAGAGCCTTTGAATTCCTCAAAAAGTTCTTCAATTTCACCTAAGCTTTCAACTGCATTAATAGATACTGTTTCAAGCCCAGAATTTATATTTTCTTCAACTTGCTCCATAGCTTGGCTGCTTGAACTAGTTACCGAGGTTTGCATATCTTCAAAGGTGTTTTCAAAATCTGAAAGCCTAGTTCTAGCTGTGTTTGTTATGCTTAGAAGTGTAGAATCAACATTATCATCAATATCGCCCATCGCACTTTGAATTATTGAAGAAGTGTTGTCCATTCCATCGGTCATAACTTCGTTTACATTTTCAAGCCCAATGCCTATAGTTTCGCTAGTACCGCTAAACCCTCTTTCAAAAGTATCGTTTATATCTTCGATAAGGTCTTCAACGGTTGGAATTATAGTGCTGCTGCCATTTTCAATTGCTTCAGCAATATGCTCTACATATGCTTCGCCAATTTCTTCACCACCCTCAGAAGCAAGGTCTACCCCATATTCGATAGTTTCGATTATATTTTCGCCAAGGGCTTCTTCCATTGCCCTATTGTAAGAAATTACCCTGCCAGTGTCATTAAGTTTATATAAAAATGCTTCTTGTAACACATCATCATCAAGCTTTTGAAGTGCCCCATCAAGCCCAGCTTCCATAGCATCTTCAAAGGTATCTTTCCATTTGGCAAGCTCTTCTGGTGAGTCAAGCATTTCTTCAATAACACTGTTAAACCCTGGGCCTTTAGCTTTTAATATTGCAAACATTTCAGGGCCAACTTTTTCAGATATCCGCCCCATGTTTTCTTGCCACTGGCGTGTTGTTTCTGTGTTTTGCTGCATAATTTTGCGGAGTTCTTCAGCACTTTTTCCATATTCCGTTGGTATTTTCCTAAAACCATTAATAATACCGTTTACATTAGATTGAACATTATTTTGGAATTCATTCCAAGCGGACCCCATATGTTCAGACCATTCATCGGCACTCATACCCATTTTTCGCATATGTGCGGCTACTTCCTCGCCACTCATGCCCCATTCTGAGCCAAGCCCGCCAAGTATTTCTATTTGGTTATCTCGCCACCGTTGTATAGCTTTTTCGCTATCTTCATAGCTTTTTTCAAGTGCTAAAAGCTTTTTACGCATAGTATCAACGCAGTATACAAATTCTTCAGCTAATTCATTGGCTTTCTCTGCTATGCTTTCCCAAGCAGCTATAGCGGCTTCTTCGTTACCCTCATAGTGGGCTGTAAGGGCTACTAGCTCGCCTTGGATAGTTTCAGAATCCACACCAAATCTGTCGGCAAGTTCATTAGAAGCGTCTTTTAAATTACGCCAAGCGTTCTCAGCAGCTTCTGCAGTATTAATATAGCCGCCCATAAGTGATATAAGCTGCTCTTGTATGACTTCGGAATCCATACCGAATTCCTGGGCAAGTTCATTAGAAGAGGCTTTTAAATTACGCCAAACGTCCTCAACGCTTTCTTGAGCATTAATATAGCTGCCTATAAGTGATACAAGTTGGGCTTGAATAGTTTCGGAGTCCATATCAAATTCCCATGCAAGGTCGTTAGAAGCGTGTCTAAGATTATCTAATGCTCTTTCAGCATTGCGTGTATTTCCAAAATGTTCGATTAGGCTTTTCATTTGCCCACGGACTGTTTCTTCATCTTGCCCGTGTTCTTCGGCAAAGTTTCTTGAAGCTTCAGCCATTTCTCGCCATTGTCTTCTTGAAGTGGTGCCCATTTGTTCCATTTCATGCTCTATTTGAGCTCTGGACACGCCAAATCGGTCAGAAAGCTCTTCTAGTGAAGGATTTCTTATAACTTCCCAAAGGCTTGTAAATGCTTCAACTAGACCCCAAATAGCAAGTGCTATAGCAAATATTGGGTTGGCAGCCATAATAGCTATTAAACCTTTTTTGGCTATCTTTACAAGCCCAATAATTCCTTTTTTAGCAATTAAGTATCCATTTTTTATAATTATTAATAGTTTTTTTTGTTTAAGGGAAGTTGTTAGACTATCTGTTGTTTGCCTTAAAAGATTTTTAACGCCATTTTTTTCTCTTAAAATTGCTATAGTTGTTGTAAATCTAGTTCCTAAGTTGCCGAGCTTCTGAGGAATGTTTTGAAGGAAGTTGCCGAGCTTCTGACCAAGTTGGCCGAGCTTCTGAGGAATGTTTTGAAGGAAGTTGCCGAGCTTCTGAC
>WRFW01000133.1 GCA_009787435.1 Defluviitaleaceae bacterium | reverse complement strand
ATTTGCACCGCTTCCAGGGCATCTAGCACATAGAAGCGGCTTTATGGTTAGCCCAGCTGCTATCCAAGAAGAGTTGGGGGGGGGCACTTTAATAGCGGATAACCCAATCGGAACTGGTTCTTTTATGCTTGCTAGCCGCGAACATGGAAACTATACTTTATTTACAAGAAATTATAGCCACTGGGGTGAACTAGCTCTTCCAGATGCAGTTCGCTTTATTACTGTGCCAGAGCCTGCAACTAGATTTGCTATGCTTGAAACTGGCGAAGCACACTATTTAGTTGGTTTGCCTACAGATTTTGTAATTGCTCAAGATATACCATCAATAGATGTTAACTTAGTTCAAACTACAACTCTAGACTATATCGGTTTTAACACACAATCAGGGCCGCTTGCAAACCCGCTAGTTCGCCAAGCTATTACGCACGCAATTGATAGAGAGATTATAGTATATGGTTTAGCTGAAGGTGTTGGCTCTGTAGCTACTGGGCCGCTTGCTCCACTTGTAGATATGGCACCAACCGTTGAAGGCTTGTCTTTTGATTTAGACCGTGCTAGAGAGCTTTTAGAAGAAGCAGGCTATGAAAATATTACCCTAAACTTTTGGTATAACGAGGGGAATAGCTTCCGTGGCTTAGTTGGTCAGTTTGTGCAAGCTTCTTTAGTTGAGATAGGAATTACTGTAAACGTTTCAAGTTTAGAATGGTCTGCTTATTTAGATGCTACTGGTGCAGGCGAGCATGATATGTTTATGTTGGGCTGGGTAACTACAACTGGCGACCCAGACTATGGTCTTTTCCCAATTCTTCACTCTGCTCAGCTAGGCGAGGGTGGAAACCGTTTCTTCTTCGTAAATGAAGAATTTGATTCCCTTCTAGAAAGAGGGCGTGAATCTTCAGATAGAGAATATAGAATAGCTATTTATCAAGAAGTTGCAGAGCTTCTAGTATATGAAGCACCTATGGTGCCTGTAAGGTTTCAACAAGCAGTTATAATAACTAACGGAATAGATGGTGTTCAAACAGACTTTGCAAACACACCGTTTTTCTATAGAGCTGTTCTTAGATAAGCTTTGAGAAAGAATGCTTTGGCATTTTAAAAAATAAAAATAACCCCATATGGGGTTATTTTTATTGGGCATCAAGAATTTTTATAACTTCTTCTAAGGTTTTTTCACCTTTTTCAATTTTTTCAAGCAATCTCAAAATTTTAAGCCTTTCAGCTTCTCTAGCTAGTTCTACTATAACTTCTGGATTGTTTGGCATTTTTTTCTTCTTTTATTGTTTAAGTCCGTACTTGTTGTCTAGACGTTCTATAAACACAAGCACTTGGGCTACTGCGTGATAAAGCTCTTCTGGAATATGGTTTCCAATGTCTACTTTTAATAACTCATTTACTAAATTGCTATCTTCAACGATATGAACTTTATTTTCTTTTCCAAGCTCAATTATTCTTTCAGCTGTGCCATGATACCCTTTAGCTGTTACTTCTGGTGCCCCGCCGCTTCCTGGTTCATATTTAATCGCAACTGCTTTTTTAGTATTGTTTTTTTGCTCTTCATTTTTCTTCATCTAATGTTTTCTTCGCAACCTTTGATATTATAGAAATCTTTTGCTCTGGTGTAAGTTCTTCTTCGTCTATAATTTCATTTATATATCGCATTATAATTTTAGTTTCATATTGCGGCATATGATAACCTCCTTTTTCTTCGTTCATCTCATAAAATTTATTATACACTATACTAAAAAAAATTGCAAGCATAGTAATTTCACTTCCAAAATATATTTAACGCCCTAAGGAGTGTCTGAATGCAATTTATGCACACACTAATGTTTATTAACTTCCCATACACCCCAAAAATATTTGACAAATCATTTTTCAGCTGTTATACTTAATATTAAAATAAAAAACTAAATTGGAGTTGAAGCCAAGCCTTTTGATATATATGGTTAAAAAATTGGTCTCTCTAAAAACGACCTTTGGTCGTTTTTATCTCACCCAAGATAGCCCAAAGAACGGGCTATCTTTAACGAACCTTTCTAAAAACTTAGTAGTTTTTAGAGGTGCTCAATTATGAAAGATTTTTATTTTGAAGTTTATGAATTTGTTCAAATAATTCCAAAAGGGAAAGTTGCCTCTTATGGTCAAATAGCACAAATTTTAGGGAAACCGCAAAATTCACGTGAAGTTGGGCGTGCAATGAAGTTTTGCCCTAATGATATACCTTGGCATAGGGTTGTAAAATCAGATGGTAGTATAAATTTTGGAGAAGAGCAAAAAGCAAAGCTAGTTTTAGAGGGTGTTAAATTTTTAAAAAATGGCAAAATAAATATGAAAGAATGTAGGTTTTATTAGAATAGAGCATCTCTAAAAATTAAAGTTTTTTAAAAAAAACCTAAAAAGGGTCTTCCTTTTCGCCGATACATATGGTATAATAAAATTGTGTAGCATATTGCCTATTAGGGCATACAAGGAGGAATTAAGACATGGCAGTATTTACTAATGTGAACAGAGTTACAGGCTTTTCAGGTATGGACACAAACCAAATGATTCGCGAAATTATGATGGCACAAAGCCAAAGATTGCATAATTTGCAAAGAAGTGCACAGTTTCAAGTATGGCGGCAAGAAGCATATAGAGGGGTTAGCAATAGCTTAAACACTTTCAGAACCCGCTTTTTAGATGTTGCTACTGGGCCAGATGCTGAATCTATTCGTATGCGCAGCGTAATGGATTCAAGAGTTGCAAATGTAGTTTCTGGGAATTTGCAAGGGTTAACAGTTTCTGCAAATCCAAATGCAAGCCCTGGCTCATTTAATTTTCAACTAGTTTCGCGTGCTAATAACCATAGATTTATTTCAGATAGAAGAGATGTAGCTATTACTGGCAGTAATCCTTTAAATATAGCTAATCTTCAAGATGGTGATAGATTTAACATAAACTTAAATGGTGCCGGTGGGGATGCTTCTTTTACAATTGGTGCAGGAAACACTATATCAACAGAGATTAACGGCACTACAATCTCAAGAACTTTTACAGACGAAGCAAGCTTTGCAAATGCTTTAAATGAGCTTCTAGGCGAAAGATTTGGCAATATTCCAGCGGCACAGTTGCCGCCGGGCAACCCCGGTCCATTGCAAAGGGTTCAATCAAGCTTGAATGGCGGTCGCCTACAAATAGACACAAACGGTGCAGGAAACACTGCCACTATATCACAAGTTACTATTCCGGGGCTTAGACCTGTTTCTTGGGAGCCTATGCTGCCAGATTCATTTTTAACTAACTGGGTTAATGGTGAATTAGTAAGCTTTAATATTGGCGGCGGTGGCGGGTTGCCAAATGTAACTATAAATGTTTCTGCCCCTGTTGGCACAGGTGCCTTAGATAATGATGGAAGAAGAGCAGCTTTTGCCCAAGCGTTTAATCAAGCTGCCCAAGCTGCCGGCAGGTCAGATGTTGCAATGACTATGGGTGGTGCAGGAAACCAAGAGTTCCGCTTCGTGTTTGCAAATTCAAATTATGATATAAGCATTCAATCAACGACCCATGCAAGTCTATTTCACCAATCTTCCCCTGCCGGTGTAACAGCCCAAAGAAACCTTTCTCTAGGGGTGCTAGGCGGCTTTGAAAATAACGACCAAAACACATTTAATATTAATAACACAATAGGTAATATTTTAGGCTCTGGCTTCTTTACTAGCCCTGGCACACCACCAACTAGAGATATTACAATAAACGGTACAACAATTACTCTAAACGAAGACATGACTATAACTCAAATGATGAGTGCCGTAAATGGTTCTGGAGCGGGCGTTAATATGGCTTTTAACTCACTTACAAGTTCATTTAGCTTAACTTCAAATAATGGCGGCGGCAATGGTTCTATAGTTGGCGGGGCAGGTTTTCAAGATTTCTTAAATGCTACTGGTTTATATCAAAATGAAGAAACGGGTGGCAATGCTATGGTTTCTATAAATGGAGTTTTAGTAGAAGCCCAAGGAAACACTTTTACTTACAATGGTGTAACTTTTAATTTTGCAAACGTGCTAGATTCAGACGTTCCATCAGGTGGAATAGTAGTTGAAGTTTCGCAAAATATAGAACGCAGTCAACAAATTATTAGAAACTTTATAAATGAATATAACGCATTAGTTCGTGAATTAAATGGTCTCAGAACTACTGCAAGGCCAATAAGTGCAACAGGGCAGCCTTTCCACCCTCTCTTAGAACACGAAAGAAGAGCTATGACAGATTCTGAAATAAGAATGTGGGAAGAGCAAGCGAAAATAGGAACTTTGCACCGCTCTCGTGAGCTTCAAGCTATCTTAGGTGAAATGCGAAGAGTAATAACGGGCATCGTGGAAGACCCAAATGGCGGTCCAAATAGTTCAATATTTAGCTTCGGAATAACAACTAATGTAGATGGTACACTTAGAATTGAAAACCCAGAAGATTTTGAAGCTTTGCTTCAAAGTTCAGACCCAGAAGCCCTCTTTAGAACATTTTCAACTTTAGGTGATAACTTAAACTATGCTTTCCAAGGGCGGATTGGCGAAGAGGGACGCAGAGTGCCAGGCTTTTTCCAAAGATTAGAGCAAGTTGCAGGGCGTGAAAATGCTGGTGTTTTAAATAGAAACACAAATCTTCAACGCCGTGTAGATGAATACCAAATCCGAATTGATAGGCTAACTCAGCAATTAACGAGAAGAGAAACGGCTCTATTTGCTCGCTTTAATAGAATGGAACGTGTAGTAATGCAATCTAATGCACAAATGGAGTTTTTATTATCTATGATGATGGGCTAGCTTTATGGATGAAATAGAACAATTTAAAACTAACCAAACCAAATTAAAAAATGTTGAAAGCCAATTAACCCCCCATTCTGAATGGGGGGCATTGCTCATAAAAAAAGATAACTTAGTATCTGAAATGCTTTCTCTCACTAAATCTATAAAGATAAATGTAGAAGAAGATATCGACAGCTACATTCAAATGGTAGAAAAAAGAGACATTATAATAGAAGAACTTAAATTGATTGATAAAAAAATGGCAGAGCTTGAAGAAGAGCAAGGCGAAGCTTTAGAGTTTAGCGAACTGCATTCAACGAACCTTACTATTGCTAAAAATTCTTCTGAAATAATAAAATATGAAAGCTTTCTTTTAGAAAAAATTGAATGGCTAAACAAAGATTTAAAAAAAGAAGCCAAAACAATTGTAGAGGGCAAAACAGCAAGAAATATGTATCAAAAAGAATTTGAAAATTTATCACCAAAAATAGACATAAAACAGTAGGCAGCTAAAACTGTATTTTAAATATTAAGCCTCTTTTGGTCGTTTAATTATATTAACGAACTTTTCGCAGGCGGAAAAATTAAAAAGCCCCCAAATGGGAACCCTTTGGGGCTAAGGAGGAGAAGACAATGAATATTAATGAAATAAGACCGCAAGATTTTATTCCGCAAGTAAATTTTACACCACAAATGCCAGAAACAAACCTTGACCCAGAAATAGTTGCCCCTAGAACAGATGCTATAGTTGGGCTTAGCGGCAATAACACAAGCATTAGCCCAGAAGCTAGAATAAACTATTTAAATAATTTGGTTTCTGAAATAAATAATTTTACATTGCCAGGGCGTAGATTAAATATAGAAATACATGAACCGACAGGGCGTTTATTAGTTTCTGTTCATGATTCTGAAACAGGTGAGTTAGTCCGTGAAGTTCCTAGCCGCTCAGAATTAGATCTAGCTTATTTAATACGCCAACACGCAGGTGCAATGTTTGATATTAATCTATAAGCTAGGATTCGCTAGATTTTAATTTAGCACCTCTAAAACCTCTAAGTTTTTAAAAGGTGCTTTTAAAGATAGCCCGTTTTGGGCTGCCTTGGGTGAGCTAAAAACAACCCTTAGGGAGTTTTAGAGATACTCAATTGTTAAACTTAATTTACAAGCATTGTTATAAAAATATTAGTCCCACCACAGGTGGAAAAATTAAAAACCCCTAAATGGGGTTCGCTAGGGCAAGGGAGATACATGCTAGCTAAAAACCCATACGCAAAATATGCAAATAATAAAATAAATACTGCCTCTGGCGAAGAATTAACATTAATGCTATATGATGGGGCTTTAAAATTTTGTAATCAAGCGATTATAGCACTTGAAAATAACAATATAGAAAAGGCTAATAATTTGCTAATCCGTGTTCAAGATATATTGCAAGAATTTCAAATAACCTTGGATAGACGATTTCCTATCTCAGAAGAATTATTTAGAATTTATGATTTTCTAATAGCTAGAATAATGGAAGCTAACTTAAAGAAAGATATAGCTATAATAGAAGAAGTTTTAGGCTTCATTCGCCAGTTGCGTGAAACTTGGAAGCAAGCCATGCTTTTATCTCGAAAGCAGCAATCAACATAGGTTAATAACACGGTTGTTAACCTATTCCCACAATCTCTCATATTAAAAAGAAGTTACAAAGGAGAGGATAGTATTGCAAAGGGAAAAAAAATATGATAAACTAATAAACATAAAGCGTCTTTAAA
>WRFW01000132.1 GCA_009787435.1 Defluviitaleaceae bacterium | reverse complement strand
GTATCTATCGTGTGAAACGACTATAACTATACCTTCATGGTTTATTAAAAATTCTTCAAGCCAGTGAATTGCTTCTATATCTAAATCGTTTGTTGGCTCGTCCATTATTAATATGTCTGGGTTGCCGAAAAGGGCTTGGGCAAGCAGCACTTTAATTTTCTGCTCACCAGTTAGTGTATTCATTAAGCTATAATGCAGTTCATCGCCAATGCCAAGGGCATTAAGCATTTTTGCCGCCTCTGATTCTGCTTCATAGCCGCCCATTTCAGAAAATTCAGCTTCTAATTCACCTGCTTTAATGCCATCTTCATCGGAAAAGTTTTCTTTCATATAAATTGCTTCTTTTTCTTTTTCGATTTTATATAGTTTTTCATTGCCTATTTTCACTGCATCCATAACTATGTAATCATCATAGGCGAAGTGGTCCTGTTTTAGAACGCTCATTCTAAGACCAGAGCCAATGATTACTTCGCCAGTATTTGGTTCTATATCATTTGATAGAATTTTTAAAAATGTACTCTTTCCGGCACCATTTGCACCAATTATGCCATAGCAATTTCCCGGTGTGAATTTTATGTTTACATCTTCAAAGAGTTTTTTATCTGAAAATCTTAAGCTTACATTTGATACTGTTAACATTTGTTTGTAGTTCTCCTGTTTTAAATTTTGGTGTTAGCTATACACTTACAATAGTTAGTGAGTGATTTTAGCCACTGCTTCCTAACGGTTTAAATATAAAATACATTTTTATAGCTAGCGAGCAGTTTTAGCCACTGCTTCCTAACGATTTAAATATAAAACACATTTTTATAGCTAGCGAGCAGTTTTAGCTACTGCCTTTCTAATGGTTTAAATATAAAACACATTTTTATAGTTAACGAACAGTTTTAGCCACTGCTTCTTAACTGTGAGTAACTATAAAAATGTGTCTTTGCTCCATTATATTTTCCTTTTATATGTGTAGTTATATTGCGTGTTTCTTTGCTGCTGCCTTTGCATAGCTTGTCTTCTTGCATTTGAGCCCCGCACTTGTGCTTGCATTTTTCTTCTTTCTATCGCTTGAAGTCTTCTTCTTTTTCTCGCTCTTCTCAATTTTAACATTCTATTTATTCTAAAAATAGCGAAAGTTGTAATAGCTGAATATAGCAAGGCTCTTAATATCATGCCTAGGGTTAGGCTTTCTATTAAGCTTTGAAGAAAGGTTTCATCTGTATTTTGTATAGGGGCTAGCATTCCTGCTTGCATAGTTGCTTCTTGTGTGCTTAAATTTTGGTTAGCAGTATAGCCGCCGCTTTCTTCTGTGTTATTATCGCTATTATAATTTGTTTCATTTGCAGTATTTGTTACTATAGTGTTTCTGCTTGCAGGCTGTGTAAAAAGCACTTCTTCAATTACTAGAGGCATTTGCCCTAGGTTAATATCTCCATAATTAACGTTAATTACTGGTCTGCTTCTGCCGCCCCCTGGCACTATTATTTGTGTGTTTATATTTTCTGGGTTTATATTATTTGGCAAGTGCCTTATAAGGTTAGCTTCTGGGCGAACTAACACATTTTCGCCGTTTATACTAACTATTTCTGAAAAATCGGTCGTTAGCAGCTCTATATTTCTGTAGTTGTTAAACCCTCTGCTTATTAAGTTTTCGGTTTCTGTGAAAGTTCCAAAGCGTGGAGTCTCAAGGACGACTGCAATTAAACCTGCACCATTTCTTGCGTAAGTAGCAAGTGTGTGGGCGGCTTCGTTTGTAAAGCCTGTCTTCCCGCCGACTACATACGGGTTAAAAAAATAGCCTGGCTGTATCATTCTATTTGTATTGTTTAAAGGTCTTTCCAATGGTTGAAATTCTGTTGGGCTAACCTTTGTAAATCTCGTCCCGATTACTTCATTAAAAATAGGGTGTTGTATTAATTCTCTCATTATTAATGAAACATCATATGCGGTTGTAACTTGCAGCGGGTTATGCAGGCCGTGTGCATTTTTAAAGTTTGTGTTCATAGCGCCTAGTTGCCTTGCTCTTGCAGTCATCAAGGCGGCGAAAGCTTGCTCTGCATGGAAAAAGTCGCCGCCATAGCCTATTATATGTTCGGCGATTGCATTTGAAACATCATTTGCACTTGCAAGCATTATTGCATATAGGGCTTCTAAGGCTGTAATAGTTTCGCCAACGTTCATAGCTATATGGCTGCTAGTTCTCGGTATTGAAAACATAGCATTGTGGCTCATTCTTATTTCTTCTTCTAATGGAACGTGTTCTATTAAGAGCAGGGCTGTCATAAGTTTTGTGAGGCTTGCGGGGTATCTATGTTCGTGTGGGTTGTGCTCTTCTAATATTATTCCTGTGTCTGCATCTATTAATATCATTGCA
The DNA here is from genome assembly GCA_009787435.1 of Defluviitaleaceae bacterium. Classification (GTDB taxonomy): domain Bacteria; phylum Bacillota; class Clostridia; order Lachnospirales; family UBA5962; genus WRFW01. Next base: position 4,166 of record WRFW01000132.1, on the reverse strand, counting down.
CTTGCTTGGGTGTTTAAATTGTTATTTGCATGTGCTTTATTTTGTGTAGCTAACACATTTACAGTTAAAGTTAGCGTTATTAGAAAAGCTAGTTTCTTTTTCAAAGTTTTCCTCCTTGCAGGTCGTTCTTCTGTTTTTTGAGCAGCTTTTGTGCGGCTAATTTTAGTAAGATTATTTCCAATGTAAAATTATATTATACACAATTCACACAGAAATTTCAACATATTTTTTTGCGAATTTTTCACCCAAAGTGCTTGCTATCTACTTTGAAATATGCTATAATGTATTACATATATAGTTTTGAAGTTTCATAGCTACATACGCAGCTTTGGCTCGTTATAAATTGTCTCTTAACTTTGCATTTTGCAAAGCTCTTAAGTTTGTAACTATAGCCAAAATGCCAAAAGGAACTCTAGTTTTATAGATTGCCCACTTCACAAATGCTACACTACAAAAAATCTCCCTGCCCCCTTTCTACGGATTTGAAAATGAAGCCAAAACAAATATAATGATTTATTAAAAATCGGGAGTTATATAAATAGCGTTTATACTAGGCTTGCGATTAGTAAATGAGTGATTGTGCTTTTGTACACGACCGATTTTGCAAAGAAGCAGACCGAAGCATAAACTTAATTTATCCGCTTCTAAATAAAAATGTTCAAAATGAGGTGATACTATGCCCAAGATACCCGAAAGGGTTCTAAATTCGCTAAGGGCTGCACCAAAAAGAACTAAATTTCGGCGGGCATTCGCTCTGCTCATCGCTATGCTGTTCATTTTAGGTGATGCCTCGCAACTTATGGCAGCTCTAATTTCAGAGCTAGATATAGGCGATAATCAAGATAATTATTTAGATGCCTATGGTGGATTTGCTAATCCCCACTTGCTAGACCATGGAATAGATCTAGAAAACCCTCTTTTTGAGATTCCAGACTATTTTTATGGCTATTGGGAAGAAGTTCTTCCTGTTCAGTCGCACTATGGTGTAATAGGGGCTATGGCTTCCATTGCTCCATTTAACTCTCCTAATCTAGTAACAACCCCGCCGCTAGTGTCTGCAGCATACATAAGCACCCCACAAGAACTAACACAGTTTCTAAATAGTGATCTAGGTTTTGAAGATAATTATGGGCATTTTAGAATTACTGCCAATATTGATATGTCTTCAGAGCCGGCTACCCGTGGGCGGGCAGGTGTATTTTCCGGCATATTAGATGGTAACGGGCACACAGTAACAAATTTAAGATTAGAACCAAATGAGGAATATTTAATACAAGTTCCGGCTTATGTGGCAGCTCCTATTAATGGTGTTAGCCAAATAAGGGCAATTGGTTTAGTTCAGCAGTTAGGCGAGGGTGGGCGTATAAGAAACTTAACACTTCACAATGATGAAGATTTAGCTTTTTATAACAACTTAATCGCACCGCCAAACCAACACCAAACTAGTTCAGCACTTCAAGTTATATCGGATAGAAATTATTTATATCATTGGAACCATGCATTAATTCCTTCATACGTTGGTATGTTTGCGGGAACTGTCCTTTCTGGGGAAGCTTTTCTTCAAAATGTTCACTTAACCGGGCATACTGTTTTTAAGAATAACATACAGTCTCCTACAAGTGGAACTGGCGTTTCTGACAACTCAACTAGGCAAGGGATAGATGTTGCCGCTCGCTCTCAAACTTTTGGTGGTTTAGTCGGCTCTGTAGTCGGCGGCACACTTAATATTGTAGATTCTTCTGTTTATAATCTAGAATTTACAATGGGGCACGGCGGCTCTCTTCCTACTGCTGCGGGGAATTTTATCCCTCCTCATTATGAGGGTGGGGCTCCTCGTTCGTTTGGTGGTTTAGTCGGCTCTGCTTACAGCGGGACTACTAACATAACAACTGCAACGCAAGGGTTTAGAACTACTATAGGAATTAGAACGAACACTTTTATCGGTTCTGAGGGTAACAATGGCACAGGCTCTACTGCTCGTGATATTTCTAGGCGTATTAACTATGTTGGTGGTGTTATCGCTCGTGTAAACGGCGGTAATATTAACATTAGTAACGTAACGACTACTGGGCGTGCAGGGTTTAACCGCACAGGCTTTACTATTATTTCTCAAGCTGTTGGTTTACACCCCCCAGTAGGGGAAGGGGCAAATTTAATTAACCCTATTCCACACACCGCAAATTTTAACATAGTTGCAAACCGCCGAGCGGGTGGTATAATAGGCTATACACGCTCTCACAATGTACGCATTAGAGACGTTATGAACTATTTAAACGTCCGTGTGGCAAATGATATTACTACCGCTGTTGTTGGCGGGGCTGCTGCTGGGCTTGGAAATGCCGGCGGCATAGTCGGCAGGTCTAATGGGAACAACTTATACATTAGAAATGCCGGTAATATGGGTAAGGTTGTGCAGCATAGGCTTGGGGCTAATCTTCAGGCACCTGCAGCAACTAGAAATAACAACCATTCTGGTGCCGGTGGTATCGTTGGGCACAGCTCAGGAAACTCTCTTAGTATTAACACAAGTTTCAATGCAGGTGCTATAGACGGGAACCATTCTGGTGCCGGTGGTATATTAGGCCACAATGGTGCAGGAAACACAACTCTTACAAACGTTTATAACATTGGAAGCGTTGCTTCCCGTGCTCGGTTAGGTGGTAATGGGCTTGTCGGCAGAAACAGGGCAGGGCACGTTACTATTGAAAATGCATTCGTTGCAGCAAATGTTACAGGTGTTGCAGTTGGTGCAAGGGCTATGGGTAATAACCCAGGCGGAAACCAAGCACACAATAGATTGTTAGGCTTCACTCTTTCAAATGTTTATGTTGATTTTGAAGTTTTAACCCCTCCGGGTCAAATAAATGGTCATATAAATACTGCAACTTCTGCAACTGGTTTTGCTATACCATCGCTAGGTGCAAACCGAGGAAACTCCGATAGAAGCCAATCGGCTTCTGGGCTTGGGCAAGCCGCTAATGTAACAGGTGTAACAACCGAGCTTTTAACCCGTGGCACATTGCCAGGTATAAGCGTTGGTGCTGCAAATAGCCCATGGCGAACAGGTATACAAGGGGTGGATGCTAGCGTATTTAGAACTTATCCACACTTTTATTGGCAAATACCAGGTGGTGAGCGGGCAGAGCAGTTTTTCACCGGCATATCACCCTCTATAGGGCATATGTATACAGATAATGAATACAGCTACGAAAGAGAAGCAGTGTTCACTATAGTTTCTGGTGCAAATTCAGCTTTTGCAAACCTCACCCCTTATAGATTTTTCCACACTTATAGATTCCCGGGTCTTTTAATTGGCACAGGTAATAACCCAGCAATTAATTACCCAACTTTTGCAACACACGACCCTATTACAGACCCTGTAATGGCTGTGCACAATTTTACTCGCCCGGCAGCCCTTAGAACAAACGTTGGAATTATAAACCCGCAAGGTATAATAGGTTTCACAATAGGTTCTATGGAGCTTTCACTATATATGCGAGTTCTTCACTATGAAACACTTGAGCCTATACACGGTTCAAGGCTTACTTCCCAAAACTTTGTGGAGGGGGCTGAAATTAGCGGCATTAATGGTGAATTTTATTTAAGCCAAAGATGGGATGCAGCCGCAGGCTACGGTATAATTACAGTGCGTGCACCACACTTTAGGCCATATGGATATAATAACCCAGACCACCCGCAATATGGCGTTGCCCATATTACACACTTAGTAACATTAGATGATATGGAAAGCAGACTAATAGAATGGCATTTTATACCTTGGCATGAAGATGTTATAGGGTGGATGCGTTATGAAAGAACAGAGGCTCAAATCCAAAGCGATACCCCAGGCGATGTTATCACTAGGACGCATTTTGAATTTGAAAGAGAAGAAGTTTTTCAACCTCGCTTAAGTAACTATTCCTTTGATCTAGCACACCTATTAGCCGGTGAAAGAATAACCGCAAGGCTTCCTTATCAAGGCTTTGCAGAGAACGATTTTATTTACGATAGCCCAATGCTCCGCTGGGAATATACCCATATAGACCCAGATTATCCACAATTTAACGAGGGGAATTGGCACTTAGATGTATACATGAGAGACGTTACCTTAGATGGTAACCCTCTAAGGCGTTTAAGAATATTTGAAATAGCATCGCCACTAGGCT
>WRFW01000131.1 GCA_009787435.1 Defluviitaleaceae bacterium | reverse complement strand
AATAGCTTTTTAGATTTATATGATAAAAAATATATTGACATTTTAAAACTTTATCCAAAAGAGTTTTATAAAGAAAGACATGGAACAGAAAATTTTTATGAACTATATAATATCAAAAATAGAAAGCATCTTGAAATTAATATATACAATATTCCTGAAAAAGTTATGCTTGAAGATGGAACGGTATTATGGAGTAAAAGTTAGTTAAGCAAAAGAACCAACAGGAAATATAATCAAAAAAGGTGCCTTAAAGTCTCTTTTTCCTATTCAATGGTTAACAGTTTTTTATTTGACTTTACCGTGAAAATATGCTATACTATGTAATATAGTATATTGCTATCGTTGGACGATTAGGAAAGTTCAAAGGATTATCACAAATATGTGATTTAAACAGGAGGTTACACATATGCAAATTAATAATCAAATTAGCCAAAGCTACAATAACACTAAGGCTATACTGCAACCAAGACAGGCAGGAAACGAACCATTAAGAAAAACTAACCAAAATATAAACGGTTCAAATGGTGTTCTTTTAGATTTACAAGCCCGCCGAGGAGATGATATTTTAAGGCTAATAGAACAAATATTTGGGCACCAAACGAGAACTTTTAACGTTTCAAATGGCGGCTCTTTAAGAGAAGACGCTTTTGATTTTATGGTAGAAAATATAACGCCAGAGCAAGCTGCAGAGCTTATCTCAGAAGATGGCTTTTTCGGTGTGGAACGTACTTCTGAAAGGTTATTTAACTTAGCTGCTTCTTTTGCAGGAGGCGACCCAGAAGTTATGGAAAAAATGAGACAAGCAGTTATAGATGGCTTTGCTGCAGCAGAAGCTGCATGGGGTGGTGAATTGCCACAAATAAGCCATGATACATTGGCAAGAACTATGGAAAGATTTGATGCATGGTTTGAATTGAACATCTAAAAACTTATTAGTTTTTAGAAAGATAAGTTAAAGATAGCCTGTTTTTGGGGCTTATCTTGGGTGAGATAAAAACGATTAAAAAGAGTTTTTAGAGATACCCAATTAAACACTTAAAAGGAAAATTAACATGGGAAGAATAATTGCAATAGCAAACCAAAAAGGTGGCGTCGGCAAGACTACTACTGCTATAAATTTAAGTGCTTGCCTTGCAGAGCTCGGTAAAAAAGTGTTAGTTATAGATAGCGACCCGCAAGGAAACACTACTAGCGGTCTCGGCATTGATAAAGAAAATTTAGAAAGAAGCTTTTATAATTTACTACTCGGTGAATGCTATACAGAGCAAATTTTAACTAAAACTTATAGAAATAATTTGTTTGTGTTGCCTGCAAATATGGAATTGGCAGGGGCAGAAATAGAACTAATAGCTTTTGAAGATAGAGAATATAGGCTCAAAAATATAGTTAAAAATTTAAAGTATCTTTATGATTTTGTAATCATAGATTGCCCACCATCTTTAAACATGCTAACGCTAAACGCAATGACGGCTGCAGATTCTTTATTAGTACCCATACAATGTGAATTTTTCGCACTTGAAGGCTTAAGCCAATTAATGCACACAATTAGCCTAGTTCAAAAAAAGCTAAACCCAGAGCTTAAAATAGAGGGTGTAGTTTTTACTATGTATGATTCTAGGACTAATCTTTCACTGCAAGTAGTTGAAGAAGTGAAAAACTACATAAAAGATGATGTGTATAAAAACTTAATACCTAGAAATATCCGCCTTAGCGAAGCACCGAGCCATGGAATGCCAATAATTACTTATGACCCAAAAAGCAAAGGTGCTTTGGCATATGTTGAATTAGCAAATACAGTAATAGAAACCGCCTAGCGGCGGGGCACAGTGGCTAAAAATTATTTATATTTAATAAAGGAGGGCTGCCAATGCCGATACTTTCAGTAGCTTTTGGCATACCAATGCCAATAAGTAGGGTTAATAAAATTTATCCTACAGGCGGTAATCAAAATATCGCTAGAAAAGTAGGAAGCCCTAGACCAATTACAGTAGCAACGGATTATACAATTAGAGGTTTGTACAAACAAAATAGAATAAGCCGTTTGCATGAACAATATCAATTGTATAATAGAGGAAACATGCCACAAACTATAGGCACATTAGTAACATTGCAATTTTAACCGCCTTTGGCGAGGCATAATTTCAAAATTTGCTTGAAAATTTTTAAGAAACTTAGCCAAGGTGATGATTTGGTATTGTTACACTTGGGCATTTTTAAAATACAAATTATACGCAAGCTGTAACTTAGCTAAGCTTTAATTTTTAGAAATTAGAGAATATAACCTCCTGTAGTGGGGATAAAGTATTAAAAAAATTATTATAGCCTAGCGAACAATTTTTAGCCACTGCTTTTTTAATTGTGAGCAGATATAATAATTTTTTAAAAAACTTTTCTAAAAAAATAACCCCCCAAAAGGGGGTTATTTTTTTTTGCTTCTTAATTAGTTGTTACCATAGCTATAGTTCATAGCTCTATTGTAGTTATTTTCATAGTAGCTTGCTGGTTTAGGAAAAGAAGCATATTGAATGTTCATTAAATCTTCTGGGTGAAAATCTCTATCCGCTGAACGCCTTGGGTCAAAAGTGGCTGTGGCTGTGGATGGTTCCCATTCAACGTATACATTTAATGCTTCACTTAAAGCTCTGAAAGGTATAAATGCTCTATCGTCTCTTATTTCTGCAAACACTGGCTGCCCAGCTGCATTTAACATTGGGAACTCGATACCGTTTATTAACATTACACTAGAGTTTATTCTGAATTGTAATATTCTTTCGCCTGCATCTACAGTTACTGTTGAAGTTTCTGGAGACCATAGAACACGACCTGCTTCAAGCCCTAGAGCCATAGCAACGAAACGGACAGGTATCATCATAGAGTTACTTCTTGTGCTTATATAAGCTGAAGTATCCATTAACATTTGTTCATTGTTAACTAATAAGATTGGGTTATTTGCCGTAATACGGACAACATTAGTAAAGCCAGTTGTAGATATGCCTGTAACTATTCTTTCAACTACACCCGGTGTGTTGAAGAAGTCGTGTCTGTTAATTCTTTCATTATCTGTTTCACGAATGCCCTCATAGTTGGCTGCAACTGCTGGCCCCCAAACTACTAAGTTAAACTCGCTTCCAGCTGATGGAATTGGCAATACTGGGCTTATACGTGTTTGAACACCGCTAAATTCAATTGTAGAAGCTATTGTAGATTCTCTTTCAACATCAAATGCTGCATTTGCACCTATTCTCCAAGCTTGGTTTGAACGGCCTAATGAGCCTAAGTGAGTTGCAACTCTTGGGTTAGATATTCTTATATCACCCTCTGTAACATCTACTCTGAAGCCTGGTGCTATTTGAAGCTCTGTGAAATGTTGGTCTGTTATAGAGATATACACTTCTTCATCGCCTAATAATGCACCTGCTCTATTTTCACTTATTGCAAAATTACCTATTGGAACGAAATCATAACCCATACGAACATTTTGGATGTTTGTAGTTACTGTTATAGGGTTTACTGCTGTAGCCACTGTTACAGTTGGTGAGTTTGCAACACCAGTTACAGCACTACCACCTAGAGTTATTGGAATATCTCCCTCGAAACCGGCTTCAATATTTAACCATAATTCTAATTCAAAGCTTGCACGCTGTTCTGGAACAACATCTAAACCAGAAACTATAATTTGGTTATCATTTACACGAACGTAACTAGAAGCTTGGCCTCTTGCACGGTCGTTATAGAAAGAACCGTTTAATACTTCTGAGTTTCTAATATTTCTTACATTTCTAAATTCAGCACGGCGAATGCGAACGCCCTCTGGCAAGTTTAGAACTGTTGAGCGTTGTGCCCACCATGCGTTTGGAATAATTTCTTCTACACGGATTCTAGCTGCTCTGTGGTGTTCGTCTACAATATCTGTCATTTCTTGACCGCTTAATCTACCGTTTAAAAGCTCTGGAGCGTCGCCTATTCTAGTTAAGTTTATTCTCCAGTCTGTTACTTGTGCAACAGCGAAGCTTTGCGGTGTAACTACTGCTGGCTGCCCAGAAACGTTTCTAATTTGCATTGTTATTTCACCCTCGCGGATATTTTCACCGCTTAAGCTAGAGTTTAATAAAACAAGACCTGTTACGGCTAATTGCCCTGTAAGCGTTGTGCTAGGAGCTAAGCCAGAATAAGTTATACGAACAGTTCTAGCGTCGCTATTAGGGACTATAGTAGCTTCTGCAGTGAAACCATTCCCATGAAGCCCACCCTCAGGAACTATACGCACACCATTAACTGATGCGAAGTGGAAGCCAGATGGTGCTAAGAATTCAAAAGAACCGCTAGCAGGGAATGCACCTGGTCTATTTTCAAATATACCGATTGGTTCAAGCTCTATTCTATCACGCCCAACCGCAACAGCACGAGTAACTACACGAGTAGCACCCTCAGCAACACCACGAGCGATTAAAAGCGTGTGTGTTTGCATAGGAATTAAGCTAGATTCGATTACACGAACTGTAACATCACCCTCGTTTCCAGTGTTACGCACAACTAATGGTATAATCGCATGGTCTCCATTTGCTATAGAGATGCCACCGGTGCCATTTCCATTGCCATTTCCGTTACCGTTTTCACCATTGCCATTTTCACCATTTTCTTCTTCATCTTCTAATAAAGAAAATAACTCATTTTCTGCTGCTGTTAAAGCTGCATAGGCAGCTGAAAGATGAGTATTTACAGTAGCTGCACTAAGTGGAGAAATTGTAGCGTAAGAAGCAGGTGTTGTAGCTGTTTGGTTATCTTGATTTAGAGGTGTTGGAGTTGTAGTGTTTGGAAGGTTACCTGGTAAAGTAGTAGCACCATTTGTGCCGTTATTATATGGCTCTGGTGTTTGGAGACCTTCTGGATTATTAGTGTCTTCACCATCTCCAGCATCTGGATTTTCAGTATCCGGAACTTCTATAGTTCCACTTTCACTATAAGCTCCGTTTAATTCTGAAAGAGCAGTGTTTAAGTGATTTTGAATAGAAGTTAAATCATTCCCTTGTACGTGCCCTATCGCCAAGTTCACACGAGAGATAGCATTTGTAATATTTGTTCTAACCGAAGCTGGAGAGTTTGAAACTGCACCTTGTGCTTGTCTAACATATTCTCTAGCAGCTAAAACAGCTGAATGGGCATCTCGAACGAAACTTCCTGCTGCTGTGTTTATACCAAAGCGTGCTTCACGTGCAAGGTCGTCTATTACGCTCATAGCATCGACTGGGGCTGTTTTCTCTTGTTTTTCTTTTGGAACTTCATTTTCTTTATTAGCAGGTGCCGGCTTTATTATTTCTACTGGCTTTGGAGCTTCAGCCGGTTTTGCTTGATTAGGCTTAGCAGGCTCTGCTGGTTTTAAAGCAGGCTTAGCAGATTCTGCTGGCTTTGCTTCATTAGCAGGTGGTGTTTGCGGTGCTGCTGTTTCTTCTGCTGGCTGTGCATTTTTCTTAAATTTATTTAAAACAGGAACAGTTTCAGCAGTGTTTATTAAAGTAACTGTTGCCCTACTAGGGTTTGCTTGGCTCACTTGTAATCTATAGTGAATATCGCCAACTGTTCTCGTATAAGTGTTAGTGGCTACATCCCAAGAACCATTTGCAGGGTTAAAAGTAGGACTTCCTAAGTTACCAACATCTGCAGCCCCTGAATTTCTAAAAAACCAGACTGCATTATCAAGCTCTAAAGTGAATTCAATAGGAAGTGTTGCATTATTAATTGCTTCATTAAAGATAACGTGCAAGTTCGAACCTTCTACCCAGTTTTCTATTAAATTAGAATTAGAAACTGAGCCGCTTGCACCAGTTCTAGCCCCTGCTTCAATAAACGCAGCACGGGTTGGGGCTGTTATCGCTGCTCTTGATAGTCTTGTATTGGCGACTACACCAGTTCCAACAGAAAAGTTAAAAGGAGCGACTGCTGCAGGTGTTTGTGGCACTGCAAAAGCATTTACAGGTGCAGAACCTATAGCCATAATACTTGCAAGCATTATTGCCGCTCTTCTTTTTAGTGTACTTCTTTTCATATAGAGGAGTTCCTCCTTTAATTGTTTATAATAATATTTGTGCTTTTAATGCTTAACCATTTGTTTGAGCAAACCTTTTGACTTGGGCTTAGCTGCTGAAATGTTAAACATATTTTTAAGAAAAAAATCGTTCGTTTGTAAAGCTTTACTTTTTCTTTACACAATTATTATGCGAAAAAATGTTGAAGTTATTTAAGGAAAAATTGACAATTTTGATATTCAAAATTTAAAAACCTAGGCGGTTAAATGCCTAGGTTTTCAAGTCTAAAAATGATAAAAAATAATTGTGAATTTATCTTATAGAGTATAATATTTCTTCTGTTAAAACT
>WRFW01000130.1 GCA_009787435.1 Defluviitaleaceae bacterium | reverse complement strand
CATTACTCTCTTTATACTCATATCTCTAGCCATATATTTTAATTTTCTCCTTTTTAATATTAAATAAATCTTGCTTTATGAAGCTTTTTGTGAATTTTTCAAATCCATCATCTTTATAAACTTATCGAATAAAAAAGTAGTATCATATGGGCCGCCGTTTGCTTCTGGGTGAAATTGCACGGAAAAGGCATTTTCGTATTCTATACCCTCGCAAGTTTTATCGTTTACGTTTACAAAAGATGATTTATCACAAACTACCGCATATCCGTGATTTTGGCTAGATATATAAACACGCCCTGTGCTTAAATCTTGAACTGGCTGGTTTGAGCCACGGTGCCCAAATTTTAGCTTTTCGGTTTTATAGCCATTTGCAAGGGCTAACAATTGGTGCCCTAAGCATATACCGAAAATAGGTGTGTTAGTTTCCTGAAGCTGCTTAATAGTATTGATTACTTCGCTATTTTCTGGAGAGTTTGGATCGCCAGGGCCATTTGAAAGCATTATCCCCTCTGGATTTATTTCCATTATTTCTTTAATTGTTGCATTATAAGGGAAACTATGCACTTCGCAATTACGCTCAGTTAAATTTTTAGCTATACTTTTTTTAGCCCCATAATCTAAAAGGGCTACACGCCTTTTATTACCACGCCCATATATAACTTTTTCATTATAAGAAACTTTTTCAAGAGCATTTTTTATAGTGTATGCTTTTGCTTCTTCTTTATCTTGGTCTGTTGGCGGGGTAGTAGTTATTTTTCCGTTCATTACCCCATTATCACGAATTATTTTAGTTAGCTGCCTAGTATCTATTCCAGAAATTGCAACTATATTTTTTCGTTTAAAAAAATTGCCAAGCGAGCCTTCAGTTCTAAAATTAGAAGGAGCTTGACAATTATAATTAACGATATAAGCACTTACTTTAATTTGGTCGCTTTCAAAATCCGATGGTATAACGCCATAATTACCGATTAAAGGAAATGTCTGAACGACAATTTGCCCATAATAGCTAGGGTCTGTTAAAGTTTCTAAATAGCCAGTCATTGAAGTGGCAAAAACAACTTCGCCGGTAATATTTCCTTCTGCCCCAAAAAATTCACCCTCAAAAGAAGCTCCGTTTTCTAAAATTAAATATGCTTTAGACATTTTATAGTTCTCCTCGTTAAATTATTAAAAAATACAAACGTCTAATTATAGCATTTAATACTTCCGCTGTCAAGCTTTTTTTAATGTTTCGTTAAACTATGCTTTAAAATAGTTCCTAGATATTGCCACAATATTTAGTGTTGACTTTTAAAACGATTTATGGTATTATATAAATATAAATTTAGGTGACCCTAAAATTGAAGGTGAAAAATATGACTAATAAAATTGATGAATACCTAAAAACACTTTATGAAAACGGTGGAAAAGAAAAAATGGTTTCAAATAAAGTTATAGCAGAAGCTATGCAAATAGCCCCTGCTTCTGTTACAGAAATGCTAACGAGGTTAAATAAACTAGGCCTTGTTTTAACAACACCATATAAAGGCTCTATGCTTACCGATGCAGGGCTCACATACTGCCTTAAAATTATTAGAAGCTGCCATTTATGGGAAGTGTTTTTAGTTGAATACCTAGGCTACACAGCCCGGGAAGCACTAGAAGAATCACACCAACTAGAACACGTGGCTACAGATAGACTTATAGATAGATTAGATAATTTTTTAGGAAACCCTAAAACTTGCCCCCATGGTTCAATTATTCCTCGCAAAAATGAAATTATAAATCGTGAAGATTTAATACAGCTTTCTGAACTTAAAAAGGGGCAAAAGGCAATTGTGAGAAGGGTTTCTGAAAATGATTCTTTACTTTCATACTTAGAAAGAATAGATTTGTGGGTAGGTGCGGAAATTAGTATAACAGAAGTTTCTGACTATTATGGCTCTATTGAATTTTTACAAGATGAAGCACAAAAAAGTATTAGTTTAAAAGCTGCATACGAAGTATTTGTTGAGCTTATGAAAAATAATAAGCTAGAATAAAAAGGAGTTTTTATTTATGGGACTAGAGCTGCTAATAAATATTAATTTTATCTTTTTTATTGTTGTAACAATTTTATTTAGTTACCGTATAGCATATATAATTATGCGTTTTGCTAAAAATACTGAAAATGAAGAAAATTCAAAAGAACATACGTACGCAGTTATAATTGCTGCAAGAAATGAAGAAGTTGTAATTGGTGATTTAATAAAAAATATAAAAGAACAAAAATATCCACAAGAAAAAATTAAAATTTTTGTCGTTGCAGATAATTGTATAGATGATACAGCGAAAATAGCGAAAAATTTGGGAGCAATCGTTTATGAAAGATACAATAAAACAAAAGTAGGAAAAGGATATGCATTAGATTATTTATTTAAATGTATATATAATGATTACGGTAATGAGGTTTGCGATGCATTTTTAATTTTTGACGCAGATAACCTTTTAGATGAAAATTATATAAAAGAGATAAATAGAACTTTTTCAGCAGGAAACGAAATTATAACGAGCTACAGAAACTCTAAAAATTATGATTCTAATTTTATTTCTGCTGGTCAATCATTATTTTTTTTAAAAGAAAGCCAGTATACAAATCGTTCAAGAATGCGTTTAGGAACTGGCTCTCCTATTTCTGGCACAGGTTTTTTAGTATCATCTAAAATTATAAAAGAACAAAAAGGGTGGCAATTTCACACTTTAGTAGAAGATATAGAGTTTTCTATATACCATGCTATACAAGGCAACAAAATTGCATATTGTGAAAATGCAATTTTTTATGATGAACAGCCAACCACTTTTGAGCAATCATACAACCAAAGGCTTCGTTGGAGTAAAGGCTTTTACCAAGTTTTTTTTAAATACGGCTTCTCATTATTTAAAACTATTTTTTCAAAACGAAGCTTTTACGCATACGATATGTTAATGAAAATAGTACCATTTGGTTTTTTGACTACTATATTAATTGCTTTTAATTTAATTGTTTTCTTCGCATATGCTTATTATGAATATTACAATTTATTCCCAATACATATTATTTTTGGGGGCATTCAGAGAGCATATATACTTCTTTTGATTATAGGCTTTTTAACAATTATAACAGAGTGGAAAAAAATTCACACAAATAATACAAACAAAATACTATACTTATTTACTTACCCTCTGTTTATGTTCACATTTCTTCCTATATCTTTAATTGCCGCATTTTCAAAAGTAGAATGGAAGCCTATAATACACAAAGAAAGCAAATCATTATCAACCATCAAAGGTGGTAGGAATTGATATGAACGAAAAAACTATATTTTTATTACAAAAGTTAATATTTATCTTATCTGGATTGGCAACTACAATTAACTTTTTCACAAGCCACAATGCATTTATGATTTTCACTGTATTTTTATCATTTTGTATATTATGCTTATTTTCATTTACAAAAACATTTAAAAGCATAAATAACAAAATCAATATAACTAAATATAAAATACCTATAATTGCTGTTGCTGCTATTGTTTCTTGGTCAATGGCAACGAGAATATACTATAACCAAGCTGCAAGCAATTTAATACAAATACTTGGAATAGAAACACAAATTTTACAATATTTTTTGATAACTTTGAGTATACCTTTTTTAACGTATTACCTAGGCTGGTTTTACTTAATATTTTCAAAAGATATTTATAGCTTGTTAAAAAAACAGCTAGCCTTTACAAAAAAGGACTTATATAAATTAGCAACTTTAATACTTGCAATTTTATCAATAGTTTTCATTATAAACAATATTACAACAGTATTTTTTGACCCAAGAGCTGCTAACTTACACCCAAGCCACCAATACTACGGTTGGTATTTAGACGTTATTTTTCAAACAGATACAGACCCTTTATTTCCACACTACAATGTATTTATTAAAGATGTACCATCATCCCGGCAACCACTTTTTAGCTTGTTTTCATTTCCATTTGTTGCCCCTTTATACGGTTTAAGCTATTTACTATTTTTTTTACCAAATATATATCCTACTTTTGTAATATCTTTGCAAATTTCACTCGTTTTTTTATCAACTATTTTAATGTATGATATAGTAAAAGAAAATCTAAAATATCCAAAATTGTTTGTAGCATTTTATTTAAGCACATATAGCATAGTTATATTCCCTCTCATAATAGAAAGATTTATATTCGGCTTATTTTTTCTAATACTGGGCATATATTTGCAACACTATAAAGCACAAAAAAATAACATAACCGTTTTTTCCAGTATCGGTGCTATGGGAACTAACTTTCTATCTTCACTTATAATTTTTGTTTTAGCAATAAAATGCAAAAAAACAAATATAAAAGATAAGATGTTGCTTTTTATAAAACAAAGCGTTGTATTTTTATCAATGATAATAGTTTTTGGTAGGCTGCCGATAATGTTCTACTTTGGCACTTTTGAAGATAACACAAGATGGTTAACACAAGAAGTTGGTTTTATAAACCAAATACAACAATTTAGCGAGTTTATTTTTGCAAGCTTTATATTTCCAAACACTATTATAGATGTGCGTTTATTCCCTAGATACGAACAAGCAATAGTAACACAGTTTAATTTAACTGGTATAGCTATTATAGTTGCTTGTATTTATGCAGCTATAAAAAATAGAAAAAAATTTTTTGTGAAAATTGCTTCATTTTGGTTTAGTATATCTTTTATACTGCTTGGTGTTTTAGGGTGGAGTGCAAGCCAACATAATATGCTATTGTTTAGCTCATTTTTTTCTTTTAGCTTTGTATATTTATTTTATACATATTTAGAAAACATACTAAATAAATTCAAATGGCAAAAACAAATAATTATATCAATTATCGCTATGCTTTTGCTATATAATTTATACGGCTTATTTGACCTATTAGCATTTGCCGTTAGATATTATAGCATATGGGGGTGATTAAATGGTTTATATAAAGCTTTTTCGTGTGAAACATTATATAAAAAACATATTAATATTGTTACCTCTGTTTTTCAGCTTAAATTTATTTGTGCCGAGGCTTTTTATTTTTTCTATCTTCGGCTTTATAAGCTTTTGTTTATTAACATCTACTGTGTATATTATAAATGATATAAAAGATAAAGAAGAAGACGCAAAGCATCCTACAAAAAAGTACAGACCTATAGCATCTAACAAAATATCTACAAAAAAAGCTTTTGGGCTAGCTATTGCTGCAATTATTTTAGCATTTGCTAGCACAATTTATTTATCTATTTTGATTAACCAATTTTCACCGCTTATGTTTGCTTTTCTTTATTTTGCAAACAATATTTTATATAGCAATATATTTAAAAAGTATACAATTTTTGATATTTTAAGCATAGCTTTTGGATTTCTTTTAAGGGTATTATACGGAGCTGCTATAATATATGTAGAAGTTTCACCATTTCTCTATTTAACAATTTTATCTTTCTCTATGTATCTTGGATACGGAAAAAGAAAAGGAGAGCTGAGAAATAAACACATAAGGCAAGTGCTTAAAAAATATAGCCAAAATTTTTTAGAAAAATATATGACCATCTATTTAGCTCTAACGCTCGTTTTTTATTCTGTATGGGCTCTAAACATTGGCGAAAATTATTTAGTATTAAAAATAACTATGCCTGTAGTAATGTTTATTTTAATGCGGTATAGCATAGTTATAGATGGCGATTCTGAGGGAGACCCAGTTGAAGTTATTTTCAAAGATAAAATGTTGGTATTTTCATCAATAACATATATAGCAATTTTAGCATTTTTATTATATATTTAAGGAGGTTTTTTATTATGAATGATGTAGTTTTAGCATTTTTATTAACAATATTTGCAGGGCTTGCAACGGGTGTTGGGGGCTTATTCGTTATCGCAACAAAGAATAAAAGTAAAAGATTTTTAGCACTTTGCCTTGCATTTGCAAGCGGAGTGATGATATATATATCTTTTGCAGAAGTGCTTTTTAGCGCCATAGGAGATATGGAAGAAATGCTATATTATGATGGTGTTTATCATTATGCAGGTTGGTCAGTGCTTCTCATATCGGTGTCGTTTTTTATTGGTATAATCTTTATGGCTATACTAGATATGTTAATTCCACACAACAAGCAAATAGATAAAACATTATACGAAAAAAATGAAGGAGCTTTTTCTATTGAAGAGCGAAAAGAACTTAAACGCACTGGTCTAATGTCTACTTTTGCTGTTTCTATACACAACTTGCCAGAGGGGCTTATGGTTTTTATGGCAGCTCTTTTTGACCCTGCCATGGGGCTTGGTATAGCACTTGCAATAGCTGTTCACAACATT
>WRFW01000129.1 GCA_009787435.1 Defluviitaleaceae bacterium | reverse complement strand
CAACGACAGAGGAAGACCCAACAACAGAGGAAGACCCAACGACAGAGGAAGACCCAACGACAGAAGAAGACCCAACGACAGAGGAAGACCCAACGACAGAAGAAGACCCAACGACAGAGGAAGACCCAACGACAGAAGAAGACCCAACGACAGAGGAAGACCCAACAACCCCAGAAATTATAGAGCCAGAGCAGCTTCCACCATCGCATTATAATAGACCACAGCCGCCAGCTTCTCCACCACCAGCAACTCCAGAAGAGCCGCCGGTGCATTTGCCGCCATCTCACATTGCACCGCAGCAAGGTGTGTTTCTGGGCGGTCGCCCGCAGTGGCTTCCAGGTTATCGCTTAATGATGAGAGAATTTATTGAAAGACCAAGATTTACACCTTGGGAAACTATATATATCGGTATTAATATTACTTATAGCGGTGAACACAATTCTTCTATAAACAACGCCCTAGATGAAAATGCTCTTTATGAAGAAGTGCCTATTACTATGGAGCTTCTCAGAAATAGGCGTTTTGTATCACCTCATAGAAATATTTTTGGTATATTAAGGCGTTAGTATCTCGCTAAGAATGAAAAAGTATTATTTTTAAGCAATTTATTTAGCATAGCTAACTTTCTTAGTGAGCAAATATACGTTTTTAGAGATACACAATTAAGCCGCCCATTTTTCATGTGGGCGGTTTTTTTAAATCTTCCTTTTTGTTGTGTAATATGCACAAAAAATATAATAAATTGCTCTTTAATTTCTACATCGCAATTTTTCAAAATAAATTGCAAAAGGGGCTTGAATGTGTTATAATTATTCAGTCTTGTGTTTTTAAATTAGGTGTCTCTAAAAACTTTCTTTGGTCGTTTTTAGCTAGCCTGCGATAGCCTCAAAACAAGGCTATCTCTAACGTTCCTTATAAAAACTGCTAAGTTTTTATAAGTTCTCAATTGTTATATTAAAAACACTATGAAAAACTAGCAGTATATGGGCTTATAAGCCCCGCCCGCAGGTGGCTGTAAAGTTTTTTCGTGTGCGCTACTTCGTTCGTGAAGTATCACAATCTTTGTTATAAATAATACTTTTTAAATAGGGTCTGTGTCTTGAAAATAAAAAGCCTTTTTGGCTTATGTTGAAATGCAAATAACCCCTTAGTATGTCCAAAACATTGACACACCAGAAAACGTTTACAGTCTTTCGCTTATATTAGATTTTCTTAGATTTTCTAAAAAAGGAGGACTTTTTTTAATGGCAACGCAAAAAATTCGTATTAACTTAAAAGCCTATGACCATCACTTAATAGATAAAAGTGTATCACAGATAATAGAAACTGTGAAAAGAACAGGTGCAACAGTTAGTGGGCCAATACCACTGCCAACGAAGCGTGAAGTAATCACTATTTTACGCTCGGTGCATAAGCACAAAGATAGCCGTGAACAATTTGAAATGCGTACACACAAACGCCTTATAGATATTATAATGCCTACTCAAAAAACGGCAGATGCTCTCACAAGGCTAGATTTGCCTGAAGGCGTAGATATAAAACTAAAAATTATGTAAAACATTAAGAGTGCTTTAATATTTTGCTTAAACTTTTCTTGTAGCTTAATTAAAAACGCAGGAAAAACTAAACAAAATGTGCCGAAGGCACTCCGCTAGTGGAGGGAAGACATGCAAAAAGCAATTTTAGCTAAAAAAATAGGTATGACTCAAGTTTTTAGCGAAACTGGTGAATTTATTCCGGTTACAGTTCTTAAAGCTGAACCAAATGTTGTCGTTCAAAAGAAAACAATCGAAAACGATGGCTATGAAGCTATAAAAGTAGGCTTCGATGATAAAAAGAAAAATGTTACAAAACCGCAAAAAGGTCAGTTTGATAAAGCGGGGGTAACGCCTAAAAAAGTTTTAAAAGAATTTAAGCTGCAAGATATCTCAGCTTATGAAGTTGGTTCTGAAATAAAAGTTGATATATTTGCCGCGGGCGATAAAGTAGATGCAACTGCCACTTCAAAAGGAAAAGGTACACAAGGGCCAATCAAACGCCACAACCAAAGCAGAGGTCCAATGAGCCACGGTTCTAAATACCACCGCGGTGGTGGTTCTATGGGTGCTGCTACTAGCCCGGGGCGTGTTTTTAAAGGTAAAAAACTTGCAGGCCGCATGGGTAACGAACAAGTTACTATTCAAAACCTAGAAATAGTAAGAACTGACGCAGAGGATAACCTAATACTTATAAAAGGCAATGTTCCTGGTCCTAAAAATTCTGTTGTTCTTATTAAGAACTCGGTGAAAGCATAGGAGGGATTAAAAAGATGACAGTTGATGTATTAAATTTAAATGGCGACAAAGTTTCTACTATAGAATTATCAGAAGCAATTTTCGGTATAGAGCCAAACCAACATGTAGTTAAAATGGCTGTAACTCAATATTTGGCAAACCAAAGGCAAGGTACTAAAAGCACTTTAACACGTGCAGAAGTGCGTGGTGGTGGTCGCAAGCCTTGGAGGCAAAAAGGTACCGGGCGTGCTCGTCAAGGTTCTATTCGTTCTCCGCAATGGCGTGGCGGTGGTGTAGTTTTTGCTCCAAAGCCTCGTGATTTTTCATTCAAGCTAAATAAAAAAGTTAAAAGATTGGCTCTTAAAAGCGTTCTTTCAGATAGAGTTGCTCAAAATAAATTTTTAGTAGTTGAAAATTTAAACTTGCCAGAAATGAAAACTAAAGAAATGGGCAAAGTAGTTAAAAATTTGAAGCTTAAAAAAGCTATGTTCGTTACAGAGAGTGTTAATGAAAAATTAGTAAACTCTGCTCGCAACATACCAAATATTAAAACGGCTGAAGTAAGCACAATAAGCCCATACGAAATATTGAAATATGATACTTTCGTAGTAACTGTAGATGCGGTAAACAAAATGCAAGAGGTTTATTTGTAAGTATGCAAAAGGAGACATAAATAATGGCAGCAATACAATATTATGATGTTATTAAAAAGCCAGTTATAACCGAACGCACAATGGAAGAAATGGCGTTAAAAAGATATACTTTTTACGTGCACCCAGAAGCTAATAAAATTCAAATAAGAGAAGCGGTTGAAAAAATGTTTGAAGGTGCTAAAGTGGAATTTGTACACACTATGAACCTTAAAGGCAAAGCACGCCGCCGTGGCAGAAGCATTGGTTATACTTCTGCTAAGAAAAAGGCTATCGTTCAGCTGAAAGCTGAAAGCATTGAAATAGAACTTTTCCAAGGAATATAAAGCTAGAGATTTTAAATGGCACAAATTGAAATTAAGATGATGGCTATGTCTATCATGCTAATTTTAAAAAACCCAAACATTTCAAAGAAGCTTTAAATAAAGAGTAAGGAGAACAAACACACATGGCAATCAGAAGATATAAACCATATACGCCTTCAAGAAGACATATGACTTCTTCAGATTTTAGTGAGATAACAAAAAAAGAGCCGGAAAAAAGCTTAGTAACTCACTTGAAGACTTATAGTGGTAGAAATAATCAAGGCAAGATTACTGTTCGCCACCGTGGCGGCGGTGCTAAGAAAAAATACCGTATAATTGATTTTAAAAGAAATAAAGATGGCATTCCTGCTACTGTTAAAGGCATAGAATACGACCCGAATAGAACTGCAAATATTGCGCTTCTCGCTTATGCAGATGGTGAAAAAAGATATATGTTAGCACCGGTTGGCTTAAAAGTTGGCGATAAAATAATGAATGGTGCTGAAGCTGAAATAAAAATAGGCAACACGCTTCCTATGAAAGATATGCCTGTTGGTACTCAAATTCATAATATTGAAATGAAACCAGGGCAAGGCGGTAAGCTAGTTCGCTCTGCTGGCAATGCAGCACAGCTTATGGCTAAAGAGGGTAAATATGCAACTCTTAGGCTGCCATCTGGCGAAATGAGACTTGTGCCTATAGATTGCCGTGCTACTGTTGGGCAAGTGGGTAATACAGACCATGAGCTTATAAAGATAGGGAAAGCTGGGCGTAAACGCCATATGGGAATTAGACCAACTGTTCGTGGTTCCGTTATGAACCCTAATGATCACCCACACGGTGGTGGTGAAGGTAGAACTCCGATTGGGCGTTCTGCACCTTCTACTCCTTGGGGCAAGCCTGCATTAGGTTATAAAACTCGTAAAAATAATAAGCAAAGCAATAAATATATCGTTCGTGCTAGAAACAAAAAGTGATGAAAGGTGGTTTAAAAAATGGCAAGGTCGCTTAAAAAAGGTCCTTTTGCAGACGACCATTTACTTAAAAAAGTAGATGCTCAAAATGCAGCAGGCACTAAAGATGTTATAAAAACTTGGTCTCGCAGGTCAACAATTTTTCCTGAGATGATAGGGCACACTATAGCTGTGCATGATGGTAGAAAACATGTGCCAGTTTTTATCTCAGAAGATATGGTTGGGCACAAGCTTGGAGAATTCGCACTCACTCGCACTTATAAAGGGCATGTGAAAGATGAAAGACGTTCAAGGGTAAAATAGACAATTGATTTTTGCAATGGGCATTTTTGATTTTATAAGATTAATTAAAAGCCTTAAGTGCAAGTTTTATAAAATTGCAAAAAATTACAAATATTAAGAGAGGAATTTTTCGATGGCAGAACAAAACCAAGAAGCTCTTAAAAAGGGCAACCGTGGTAAATATAAAAGAACTGTTCGTAACTTAAATAGAGACAGTCGCCCGCAGGCACACGGAAAATTTTTGCGTGTCTCAGATTTGAAAGCACGTGTAGTGTTAAACCAAATAAAAAATAAAGACGTTAAAACTGCACTCGCACTTTTAACTTATTCTCCTCGCTATGCTAGTGAGCTTGTAGAAAAAGTGCTTCGCTCTGCAATTGCAAATGCCGAGCACAATCTAGGAATGGACTTAGATACCCTTTTCATAGAAGAAGCCATAGCAAATAAAGGCCCTGTTATGAAGCGTATACGCCCGAAAGCGAAAGGGCGTGCTTATCCGATATTAAAGCGTACAAGCCACATAACAATAATATTGAATGAAAGGAAAAGAGGATAGTCTATGGGTCAAAAGGTTAATGCACACGGCTTGCGTGTAGGTATAATAAAAGATTGGGATTCTATTTGGTATGCTGAAAAAGATTTTGGTAAATTCTTAGTTGAAGACCAAAAAATTAGAAAGTTTATTAAAAAAGAACTTCACAATGAAAAAGTAAATGCTAAAGTGCCTAAAATATTAATTCACCGCACAGCAGAGCGTGTAAAAGTTACTATATACACAGCAGCCCCTGGCATCGTTATCGGCAGAAATGGTGATTCTATTCAAAAGCTAACAGCTAAAGTTCAAAAGCTTACCGATAAAAAAGTATTCTTAAATATCGAAGAAGTTAAGAGACCAGAGCTTTCAGCACAGCTAGTAGCGGAAGATATAGCACTTCAGCTTGAAAACCGTGTAAGCTTTAGGCGTGCTATGAAGCAAGCAATGCAAAGAACTATGAAAATGGGTGCTATAGGCATGAAAACTTCAGTTTCAGGCAGGCTTGGCGGTGCTGAAATGGCTAGAACAGAGGGCTATTCAGAGGGACGCACACCTATGCACACTTTAAGAGCTAATATTGACTATGGCTTTGCAGAAGCAGACACAACTTACGGTAAAATAGGCGTTAAAGTTTGGATAAACACTGGCGAAATTCTTACAGGCATGAAGCGTATAGAAAAGCCAGAAACAAACGACAGACACAATAATAACAGAAGAGATAGAGGAGACAGAAGAGACCGCGGCGGTGATAGACCACAGCGTGGTGAAAGAAGAGACAGAACTCCTAGGAGCTAGAGGGCAAAATAGTTAGCGGGGAAATGAATATGTTGGCTATGTTAATAATAAAAATTTTAGAAAACCCTAATATTAGCGATAAAGAAAAAAATAATATGATTTTAGATGTGATGAAACAAACTGTGAAAAACTAGGTTTTCTAAAAGTCATTTATGAAAGGAAAATTGTAAATATGTTAATGCCGAAAAGGGTTAAGAGACGTAAACAGTTTAGAGGCCGTATGACGGGTAAAGCACTTCGTGGGAACTCTATAACTTATGGTGATTACGGTATAATGGCTATGGAGCCAAGCTGGATAACTTCAAATCAAATAGAATCAGCACGTATTGCGATGACTCGTTATATTAAGCGTGGCGGTAAAGTTTGGATTAAAATTTTCCCAGATAAACCAGTAACTAAAAAACCTGCTGAAACTCGTATGGGTAGTGGTAAAGGTTCGCCTGAATATTGGGTAGCTGTTGTTAAACCAGGGCGTGTTA
>WRFW01000128.1 GCA_009787435.1 Defluviitaleaceae bacterium | reverse complement strand
AGCTTTTCATCTTGGCTTATCTCTTTTAATATTGATACCGCTTTACTTACCGTTTCATTTTTTTGTGCTAACATCTCAAAGTCGCTCCTTTCCTCAGATTTAATAAATTTTAGCCAGTTCCATAACATTGTGCCATCGTCTATATCGGGTAATTTTTTTAATTCTAATGTGTGTATCTCGGTTGATTTTGAAAATGTATGACCTGTTTTTTCGCTATGGTAGTTAAATGTATCGTGGTAATATTCGTGCGTTTCTATTAAGTTATAGCCCGTTATTACTATTGCTACTACCTTTTTAAGCTTATAATTATCACCTTTAAATTTTTGGTTTGTTACTGTTTTTGATATGCCATATACAATTCTATCTTCCATAGATGGGTCTTTGTCTAACTGTATTTCAACATTAATTATTTCACCATTTGTTTCAACTCTCACATCAATAATTGCAGTTTTATCATTTTCTTTTTCAGATTTTGTGCTTGGGTCAAGAATAGCTATATTTATTTTATCTTCACTAGGTATGCTTAAAACTGACTTTAAAAAACTTTCTAAAATTTCTTTATTCAGTTCATTACCAAAAATAGTTTTGAAGACTAAGTCTATTTTGGGTTTTAATAATGGTTTTTCTTGCATGGTTGATTACCTCTTTTTCTATTGCATTTATACTAATTATTATACTACAAAAATCTTTTAAAGTAAATAGATAAGGTTAGCGAAGTTTTTTAAATGCTTGCAGAGCTTTATTTTAAACTCTTTTATAATGCCATTTAACACTTTATAAAAATTCATCCTTGACAAAAGAACTCAGGGCTGTTCATTTGCAAAATAGATTTAGCGGCATTTACGGCTTCTTGTGCCATGTTTTGCATTGTAGCCCTTAAAGATGAATTCATGCCCTCAACTCCATTTATAATTCCTTGCACCATCTGAGTACCTATTGGATGTGTATCACTTTGCATTTGAGACATTAAATCTACAAGCAAGCTTTCTATTTCTCTATTTGTATCTTCTCTTAATCCTCTCATTTCATGTGTTGCACGCTCTCTTGCCATACGGTGTTTGTTGTAAAACATATTTTGCAATCGGTTTAGAGAATCTTCACTGCTGTTGTATGTATCTCTTAAGGAATTAAGCTGTTGAACACCTGCTCTTTTATATTGCTCTGCAATATCATGAAAACCTCTTTCAGTTAAGCTATCTAGCAGTTCCCAAAATTCGTTATAAGCGTCTTTTTGGTCTTGAAGTCTATCGGCATGTATTGTTGCTTGGTCTAGTGTATTTGCTTCTGTTGCTCTCGTTAGTTCTATTTGTGCTTCATCTACTGTGCGAAGTGCATTTGCTAAGGCTTCTTGTGCTCTTTCATATTCTCTTGTTCCAGATTCTGCGTTTCTTAGTTCTTCTGTAGCTTGCCTTAATGCTTCCTTAGCCGCCATATATGCTCGCTCTGCTTCTGCAACTGCTTTCGTTGCTTGTTCCACATCGGACATCCTTAAGTTAAGCTCAGCGAACATGTCAAATGAATTTATAATAGCTTGCGTTCTATTTTCTACAGCTTCAAGATAAGAATCTTCTAAAGCTTTCATTCGCTCTATAGTGTACACTTGCTTTGCAGCTAAATATTCACGGGCTTCTGCTAGTCGTTCTTCTGCATATATACGTTGCTCTGAGCCCTCAATATGTCTATCTACTACACGCTCCCAAGCTTCGATTACTTCTTGAGCTGTAATATTATTCATTTCTCGCTGTTCGTATATCCACTTTTTTGAGAAGTCTAAACTTTTTTGTAAACTTTGAGTAAATTTTTTATAATAAGTTTGCATTAATTCAGACATACGTTCTGAGCCAGATTGATATGCGTCAATCATAGTATTTACAATAATATCATAGATTTCTCTGTAAGATTTACCGTAAATATTAGAAAGAGAATCAAGATGAGCTTGCGTTCGTGAACTAACTGCTCCAAGCCTTGAAGTCATCGTGTCAACAATAGTTTCAGCAAAACTTTGTACAGTTCGGACAGACTCAACTAAACCTCTTTCCAAACCTATCTCTAAACCTCGTGCTGTATCTATACCTAAAGAACGCATTACACGAGAGGGAGATTGTATACCCATAACGCTCCTAAATGTACCTGCTATACTCGCACCCCAACCTGCTACAGTATCACGAACGCTGCCCCACATACGGGACATACCATCTCTTAAACCATTTATTACATTAGTGCCAATGACTGGCATTTCTCTTTCTGTATTTCTAAACCTATCTACTATCGAAGTAGCAAAACCCCGCACAGTGCCAATAATACCTTGTCCGTGAGTATCTGTGTTGTCTCTAAACTGTCGCCAAAGTCTGTTTCCTGTATTAACTACCGTGCCAAGACCCCGTGTTACGATATTATCACTTTCCATCATTCTTGATGATAAGTTATCAACGATATTACCCATAGTTTCGGATACAGACCGTCTCATATCTGAAACTGCTGTGGATGTGAAAGCTCGTATAGCTCCCCATCGGCTTTCTGTACTTGCACTAGCTTCTTCCCATCTTGAAGAAATGTCAGAGACAGTGTTACCCAAAAAACTCGCAACGCCCGCTTGTATTCTTCCTCCAAAATCAACAACGGTTGCTAGCCCCCTTGCTCCCCAAGAAAGAAATATACTATCAGAATTATCTGCCCAGTCTCTCAGACTACTAGCCCAACGTTGCGAAGTTTCAGATATCGATTCAGAAACATTACTAAGAACATCTCCTACAAAATGTGTAACTCTACCAAATGCAGTTTCTGTATTATCTACAGCAGAGCTCCAACTTTCAGAAAGACTTTCTGCTGCTGCTCTTGCACCGTCTCTTATAGTATCCCAATTCGCTACAATTAAAGCACCGCCTGCAATTATACCACCAACTATCCAACCTTTAGGACCAAGTGCCATTAACCCTTTTTTAAGAACGCCTAAAGCTCCTCCCCCTGCTTTGCCTACTCCTGCTGCTGTCTTCCCTGCAATGCTTCTAATAGAAGTTGCAAGCCCCGCAAAACCCTTTTTCCCTTTAACTTTGGCGAATGCAGGAATTAAACCAGCAAGCCCTGCTTTGCCTTTAAAAAGTCCTATAGCAAGCTTTACTCCTTTGAAGCCAATTTTTAAAAGTGATAAAGCCTTTTTAAAAGCAAATATCGCAACTTTAGGCTTAAGAATAGCAATTGCTATCGCCCCGAAAATAATAGGGAATTCTTTTGCTTGCTCTATTACCCAAATGAGAGCTTCAGCGAATTTTGGAAGCCACTCAATTATTATCGGGACTAGCTTTAACGTTAATCCAATAATCGCTTCTAAAATTTCACTTATAGCTCCCCCTAGCCTTTCGATATATGGGTGTAAATCACCACCGGCTCGAAGCCGTTCTACAAACTCTCTTGCTTTTGGTATTAATTCGCTTAGCCATGCATAAAATCGAGAGCCTATTATATCATTTAATGTAAACAATAATTCTGTACCAAAATTTCTAGCTAAGCCTAGTGCTTCTCCAAAACCGCCAGAACGAGTTTCTATCATTTCTAAAACTCTGCTGTATTCATCACCTGCTTTTTGTGAGTATCCAAAAGTTTCTGTTAGTTCTTCTAAAGCGTCTTGATTTTGTAAAAGGTTGTTGAATAAATCTAAATTCGAGCCGACAAGCCCCATTATAGTGTTTGCGTATTCTTGTGTTAAGCCATCGGCATTGTAAAGTACATCCATAAATTGCAAAAGGCTTTCTTGAGCATTCGTTGTGCCGTCTTCGTTACGTATGACTTCAACACCCAATGCCTGCATAGCCTCACGAATGTTAGAGGTGGGGTCTAACATTTGGTTCATAACACCTGTTAAGCCAGTAGCGGCTGTCGCCATACTCATCCCGCCTTGATAAGCAATACTAAGCGAAGCTGCTAAAAAATCATACTCTAGCCTTGCAACACCTGCTATACCCGCAGAACGCTGAAGTCCCTCGACCATAGAATAATTAGCTATACCGAGTTCTTGTTGCCCGACTGCTAATGTATTTACCCATTTCGCACTATCTTCTAAATCTGTATTAAACTTCACCATTAAAGCGTCTAAAAGACCTAAAGAGCTCCCAAAATCTGAACCAGTTGATTCAGCTAATCTTAAAGCTGTTTTAAGCAGCTGAGTTTGATATGCGGCGTCTTGACCTCTCCTTGAAACTGTTTCTAGCCCCTCAGCAAGTTCCAAAGCCGTGAATCTGCCTTGCTCTAATGCTAAATCTCGTATAGCTTGTTCTGTGATTGATATATCTTCCGCAGTTTGTCCTGTTTGTGCTTGTATACCACCCATAGCACTATTAAAATTGTCTCCCATGGTCAATGAAGCAACACCTATACCAACCATAGCAGTACCAACAGCCATTATCGCTCTACGAACACCTGCAGCTGCAGCTGAAAAACCTCGCTCCCAAGTCTTTCCCTCTCTAGCTGCTCTTCCTATTCCTTTTATAAAATCTCTGTCGTCAAAAAAGATTTCTCCAAAAACACTAAATAGCCGTATGCTTTTCCACCTCCTTTCGGAAGTTTTTCAACACTTCTGACACAGTTATAGGCTTTTCTATTTTTTTCATTCGCTCTTTAATTTCTGGATACATATGGTCTATATACTTTGGAAATTCAAATTTTCTCTTTCTCTTAGAGTCTTGCAAAGCAGAATGAACCATCCCGTTAAGATAATAAAGCAAGTTATTTTCATAAATTTCTTTCTTTACTTCATATTCATGTTTGTTTTGTAAATAAAACACGGTTGAATCAAGAGACATTCCCTCACATTCAGCTAAATATCTAATTGCGTTTTTGCTGCCAATCGCTTCAACCGTGGAAAAAAAGCTATTAAAGCTCTATTTTGCAAACTTTCTAAAACCATATCATAAATTTGCTCTACTGTTTGATCTTCAATTTTTTCTCTTGAAGTTTGATATAATACAGATAATATAATCATTATTTTTTCATAGCCAGAATTAAGAACTAAATCAAACATTTTTTTGAAACCCTCTAATCCTTGTTCATTTAGCTCATTATCTGTATATTTTCCTGAAGCAGCTGAAGCTCTATAATCTTCCTGCTCTTTAACTATACTCATCACTTCTTTCCAAAGCCCTTCCACATGAGGAGCTAAAGAAAGTAGTGTAACTCTCGTTTGCTTAATTGAAGCTGTGTTTAAAATAAATTTTAATTCAGACATTAGTTACTCTCCTCATTGAAGATAATAGGTGCGTTTTGTGTTGTTGTCCCTGCAGGTGATATAAACCACATTTTATAAGGTGCTCTTGACCTTTCAGACAAAGAACCAGAAACACCTACTATCTCTAGTGCTACTGAGCCGGGAGCTGTTTGTGAATCTTGAAAATCTATTTCAAACGGTGCGATATTTATTGCGTTGGCAAGTTCTATAACTCTATAATGTGCACCTCCAGTCAAAGAAACGTGTACTACTCTCTTGTAAGCGTCATTAGGAATTATTGTACTCGCAGAATATGAACCGTCTTCTAATCTAATCATTGTTGGTGAAATTAAACCTAAATTTCTAACTGAGATATCTTGCAATGTAGCAGTAAATCCGCCGTGCACTTCTGTAACGACTAAAAAACCCTTAGCATTTGCAAATAAGTCGTCTGTTTCTATTGGCTCTATTGTCGTTCCTCCTGTGAAGTTTCCTCCTCCAGAAGTTGCACCTAAATTATAACCCTCCGCCTGCCATCTATCTAAAATATCAGACATTTCTTGTGAGGTAGTAGAGCCTGTTATTTGACTAGTGTCTGGATTAACGAAAAATGCACCAACACCGAGAATAAAGGATTCAGGTGAACGCTCATCAAGTGGAGATGGTCTTGTTAAATTTATATTTGCCATTTATTTTTCTCCTTTCTGCTTTTCAGAAAAAGCTTTTCAAAAAATTATAATTTATACTTAGATTTTTAATTCAAATTCACTTCAAGTGGTTAAAGTTAGTTATAGTCATAGTAACTATTGTACGTGTTATTGTTTGGTCATCTGGGTCTTGCATATATTGAATAAAATTATCTGCACGCCTTATCCACCAATAACCTCCTATTCCCTCCAAAACATACCCGTATGTTTCATGAATTAGTTTAGATAATTGGTTCACAAAGTGGTCAGACAATTTAAAGTTAGCAGGGTGAGCTTTACTCTTCGTCCACAAGCTAGCATTAAAAATATTACCCGCAAACCAGTTAGTATGAATTAAATCATAAGTTATTAT
>WRFW01000127.1 GCA_009787435.1 Defluviitaleaceae bacterium | reverse complement strand
AGAAAAATAAAAAAATTAAAACAACAAAAAACGCCCTTTAAACCGGGGCGATTTTTGTTTCAGGTATAGAAGCAAAAGCACAATTAATAAAAACTTGCTTTTGTAATGTTTATCAACAGATTAAAGCTTTATAACGTTTTTAGCTTGAATGCCCTTAGGACCATCTTCAACTTCAAACTCTACTTCTTGATTTTCTTCTAAAGTTTTGAAACCTTCAGATTCAATTGCAGAGAAGTGAACAAAAACGTCTTCTTCGCCTTCTACAGATATAAAGCCGAAGCCTTTTTCTGCGTTAAACCATTTTACTTTACCTATTTTCATGTTTCCTCCCAGAAAGACCGTTAAAATTTAAATTGAGAATTGCTTGAACTTTTAAAAAAAATTGAGCTATCACTAATGCCTTTCCTATGGTATCATTCTACCACATCTTTATAATTTTGTCAATACAAATTAAAAATAAGCTAAAGGAATTTAAAAAATGAAAATAAGTGTGATAATAGTGAGTGCAGGTGCTGGCACTCGGCTTGGAATGGGCATTCCTAAGCAATTTTTAAAATTAGATAACCGTGAAATTTTGTCTTATTCTTTAGAAATATTCAACAAAATAGAAAGCATAAATGAAATAATAATCGGCACATTTGACGAACCGAAAATTGTAGAAATAATAGAGAAATTTGATATTAAAAAGGTTTCTTACATAACAGAGGGCGGGAACACAAGGCAAGAAACTACTAAAAATGCTTTAATGAAATGTACAGGCGATATAATATTAGTGCACGATGCCGCAAGACCATTTATAACAGAAGACTTAGTTGAAAAAGTTATAGAAAAAGCAAAAGAAACAGGAGCAGCCATTTTAGCCACAAAAGCTATAGATACTATAAAGATAGCCGAAAATAATATTATAAATGAAACTCCACCAAGAGAAACTATTTGGCTTGCACAAACACCACAAGCATTTAAAAAAGAGCTGCTTTATGAAGCACAAAAATTTGATGGAACAGACGAAGCAAGCCAAGTTGAAAATATAACCCATGTGCACATAGTTGAAAGCACAAATGAAAATTTTAAAATAACTACAAAAGAAGATTTTGAATATGCTAATTTTCTAATGATTAAAAAAAATAAAGAAAAAGCAGAAAAGCTTGAAGCAGAAAAATTTGAGAAAGCCGCAAATACTAGTTCCATAGAAAATGATAATACAGCCAAAAGCAGAAAAATAACTATTTATACAGACGGGGCGTGCTCTGGGAACCCAGGCCCTGGCGGTTTTGGGGTTGTGCTTATAGCAGGTAATCTTAGAAAAGAAATAAGCGAGGGTTTTCAAGATACTACAAACAACAGAATGGAATTAAAAGCAGTTATAACTGGGCTTTCTATGCTTAAAAAGCCAAGCAAAGTGAACCTTTTTACTGACTCAAGATACATAGTAGATGCGGTAACAAAAAAGTGGGTTTATAATTGGAAATCTAAAGGATGGAAACGCTCAACAGGTGAAAAAGCACTAAATATAGACCTTTGGGAAGAACTGCTTCCACTATTAGAAAAACATGAAGTGGCTTTTAATTGGGTGAAAGGCCATGCAGGAAATGAAGAAAATGAAAGGTGTGATGAACTAGCAAGAAAAGGGGCTTCAAACCCAGTAAATATTGATTTTAAGCCGCAATAAATAATATACATTTATAAACCTTGCTCAAGATTAAAAAAGCAATCTTTCACTAGTTATATGAATGTGTAAAAGAATAACTATAAAATTAATTTTCCTGTATATTAAAAAGATAGGTATATTTTCCACACTATGAGACTATAATTTATACAACCATATTATAGAAAACAGGAGGAAAATAAAATGAACCTAGCAGCAAGAGTAACTTTGCCAAGAGAAACATCAAAACCTAAAAGAAAATTTTTTGGGAAACAAGAAACTATATCTAAAGAAGATATGGAAATAATTTATGGAATTGAAGATGCTAAGGAGGCAATAGAAGAGACACGCCAAAAATTAAACTATACTACCGATCCCATGCTAATAGATAGCTACGCATATGAACTTAAAGCAATTACTATGAAATATCAATATTATTTGAAACTATGCAAAGAAAAAGGAATAATAATAGGTGTTTAATGTGAACTTATTAGATTTGCTAGATTTTTTTGACATAAGCAATTTATTAATTGCAGCTATAGCTATTTTAGCAATATTTCTTTTGCCAGGACCCATTAGAATTTTTAAATATTTAATATTGCAAGGGTTTATAGGGGCTGCCGCAATGATTTTAATTAATTCATTTTTGCCGCTATATGTAAACATAAACATATACACAGTTGCATTTAGTGCAATATTAGGCTTGCCAGGAACTTTAGCAATGTATGCCTTAACTTTTTTGACCTAGCTATAAAAATAGCAAATTAAAAATACTCTTTAATTAGCAGTATATTAATAATTTTAATAAAAAAGCCGATAAATAATTTATGGATATTTTAATTAAAAACGAACTTCAAAAAATGAGCAGTTCATTTGAAATAAAAAACATGAAGAAAGCAGCAGAAGTTGTTAAGTCTGCTGTTTCTTCTAATGCAATAAATAATATAGACGCTAATGCTCTTAAAAGCATATTATTAGAAGCCGGTATCCCTTTGAATGATGATACACTAAGCCTTGCCCAAAACTTGCTTAAAAACAACATTCCAGTTAATAAACAAACATTAACGAAGCTTAAACAAGCAATGCAAATTTACGATTTAGAAGCTTCAAATTTAGAGAAAACAAAAGAAAACAATGAAACTAACTTTAAAAAAGGTGAACATATTAAACAAAACCAACCCCCTATAGTTACAGTTAATGATTTGCCTAAAATTATAAAAAAGCCTGACCCTATTATAAAGCCTGAAACATTGCAAAAGGCAATTTTCACATTAGCTAACGATATTAAAATTGATAAACAAAATACAAACGCGGTAACAAAATTAGCCGAAAATATTAATTTTCATAAACAGCTTTCAAACATTTCACAAATTTTAGAAAGCTTTAAAGATTTACCTATTGAAGAAAAGCAAATAAAAAAAGAAGATTTGCAAGATTTAAAAAAGGCAACTGTGCACCAAAAAGAGCAAACAAAACAAACTATAAAAGAAGCAATTTATGAACTGCTAACGAAAGAAAATTCAATTGAGAAGCATACAGAAAAACAACTTCTTCAAAAATTTAGCCTTAATTTAAACGAACCTAGAGACCTTATAAATAATAAATTAGAATTGTTACATAAAAACCTTTCGGAAGCATTGCAGTTTACCCAAACTTTAGAAAACTTAACACAAGAGCAGCAAGAGGAGCTTAATAATTTAAAGCAAGCACTTTCTAACACAAGAGACACTTGTGCATTGCTTCCACAAATTAAAGATGTTATATTTATACCATTGCCAATTAATATAGAGGGACAGACACACGAAGCAGAGCTTTATATATGGCAAAATGGCAAAAATAAAGAGAAGAATAGCAGCTCTGCCCTGCTTTCTCTTAATATGAGCAGCTTAGGCAAAATAGAAAGCTATATAACTAAAGAAGAAAACACGATTAACATACAATTTAAGCTTTCTGATGATAAAGCAAAGCTCTTAATTAAGCGTGAAATAGAAACACTGAGAAACCTTTTAGGAAAATATCATTTGCAAAGCATAAGCTATTTGAATTTAGAAGAACCATTTAACTTAATAAAGCAAGTTGAAATAAAAGAAATTCATAGCAGCTATAGCAGTATAGACCATAGAGTGTGATAATAGCAAACTTTTTAACCCTTATTATAACTGCTCATCATTAAAAAAGCAGTGGCTAAAATCATTCGCTAGTTATAATAAAGGTTTTAGCAGCTTGGTATTTTAAAAAGCTCTAATAAAAAATAGTAGTATAGTTAAACCTATGCTACTATTTTTTATTATCCATTTTCTAAAGGCATTTCATAAACCCTAGTTGGCACTTCATAAACTACAACTTTATTTCTGCCTGTTTCTTTAGCTTGGTATAATGCTTTATCTGAATTGCTTATATAATACGAAAGCGATTTTGCTTCCATAGTACCAAAATTATGTGTATAAACACCAAATGAACAAGTTATATTTATTACTTCGCTTTCTCTATCAACAATAGGGGTGTTTGCTATTTCTAATTTTAATTTTGTAGCCAAACCTTTTGCATTCTTTTCATCCGTTTTTGGAAGGAATATCACAAATTCTTCGCCGCCCCATCTAGCAAAAATATAACCCGATCTTAAAGAAGAACTAACGATTGAAACTACAGACTTTAAAACATCATCACCGGATAAATGCCCATAAGTGTCGTTAATTTTTTTGAAATGGTCTATATCAAAAACTATGAAAGAAACTTTATGTTTTTCAATTTCTAAATTTATCAAATTATCTAAAACAATTTTATTAAAATATCTACGGTTATAAATACCTGTTAAATCGTCTGTGAAAGCTAACTCTTGATTTCGCAAATCTTGAATATGCGATATAATTCTATCTTTTCTATCTATACTAACTTTAATAAGAGTAATATAACAAGGCACCGACCTACCATTTTTATCAATATGAAGCCATTCAAATTCTACTCTGCCTTTTTTTGATGCAGTCTCCATAAATTGAACTCCATATTTTAAAGAGTTTTTACCATTTGGCTGCTTTTCAGGAAAAACTGCTTGAAAATTATTTTGGTATTCTTCAAAAGAATCAAAATTAAAGAGAGTATAGCATTCTTCATTTGCGTGTTCAAGCTGCATATTTGAATTAACTATATTCATTGGTGTTGGGATAGCATTAATAACTGCTTTTATTCTATCATCACTAGATTTAATAGATTGAACACTCCCTGTGAACTTGTATATTATAAAGAATACTAAAATAAAAATTAAGAATAAAGAAACGATAAAAAATAGCGTTATAATGTTTATGTAGTAATCTGCCCTAGCTGAGATTACTTGCAAATCTACTAAGTATACTAAACACCAATCAGAATTGCCATCTAATCGGGAAAGAAAAAGCATTGCTTCTTCAATTCCTAAAGTGTTATAAACTCTTTCTACTATCTCATTTTGCTCACCGCTAATTTTTTCAAATACTTTATCTCCACCATATATGTGAGTAATATGTTTTGATATATCGTTATATTGTGTTTCTGTGGTTCCTATAATATAGCCATATCTATTAAGTATAAAATATTTATAGCCTTCCCCTATGCTAGATATAAATTCAGAAACTAATGTTTCGATAGAGATAGCAGCCCCTATTACAAATCTATTAGGCACATAAGTTGATATGGCAACAGATAATGCACCATTATTTGCAGTAGAAAGATAAGGGTTAGTAATTGCTATATTACCCTCGCCTGCGGCTAAGGCTTCTATAAACCAATATCTATCTTGAATATACCAGCCTGGCGGCGGCACAAAGCCTAAAGTGTTTACTAACCCGCCATCTTCTAAGAAGCCAATAAATATATTATCAATATTATCTTTCCCAGTGCGAACTTCTGTTGCCATACGTTTAAATTCTTCTCTATCTTCTTCCTTATCTCTAAGAGTTAGAGAAAGAGTTTGAACGATAGATGAATAAAATTCAATATGCCTTGAAAGCTCTAATTTTTGATTTTGGTGGTGAGTTTCTTCTACCTCTAAAATTAAACCTTTTATAACATCTCGCACATTGTTGCTTATAAAATAATTAAAAATAATGGTTCCAACTATTAAAATTAGAGCTAACAGAGAAAATAATAAAACGTTGGGAGAATAAAATTTTTGAAATTTTAATAATTTTTTACGCATAGCTCACCCGTTTCATTATTCGATTAGAAGCTCTTCAACTGGTATTTCCAAAGGTTTAACTTTTTCTTTAGAACTTTTTAAAGCCTCTTTTTTAGGTAGTTCTTCTTTCAATTTAGTTTCTATAGGCGGTAACTCTGCAAGCTCATAACTTTTACGAATATTATTTTCTAATTCACGCAAAAAATGAGGATTTTCTTTAAAATATTTTTTTGCATTTTCCCGACCCTGCCCTATTTTCATTTCATTATATGAATACCAAGAGCCACTCTTATTAACTAAGTTTAATTCAACACCTAAATCTAAAATGTCGCCTTCTCTTGAGATTCCCTCGCCAAACATAATATCAAATTCACAAACCCGAAAAGGCGGGGCAAGCTTATTTTTAACGAC
>WRFW01000126.1 GCA_009787435.1 Defluviitaleaceae bacterium | reverse complement strand
AGTTTTAACAGAAGAAATATTATACTCTATAAGATAAATTCACAATTATTTTTTATCATTTTTAGACTTGAAAACCTAGGCATTTAACCGCCTAGGTTTTTTAATTTTCCTTTTAAATCCTCTTTTAACCCCCTCCGCCACTTCTTATCCGCTGTCTTTATTTGTGGATTTAAGTTGCATTAGTAGCAACAAATGTGGTATAATTAATACAATAGATTATAATTATTAAAAATTTTTTTGAAATTTAAGAGGTGAAAATATGTGCGGTATAGTAGGTTATACTGGTGAAAAGCAAGCATTAAACATTTTAATAGATGGGCTTAAAAAATTAGAATATAGAGGGTATGATTCAGCAGGAATTACCGTCGTTAATGAAAATCTTCAAAATTTGAAAGCTAAAGGGAAAGTAAAACAGCTTTCAGACTTATCAAGCCAAAACCCGCTTACCGGAAATGTTGGTTTAGGGCATACAAGGTGGGCTACACACGGTGTGCCAAATGATATTAATTCTCACCCACATTTAAGTAATGATGGGAAAATTGCACTTGTGCACAATGGCATAATTGAAAATTATTCAGAATTGAAAGAAAAACTTCAAAGCAAAGGTTACATATTTCATTCTGAAACAGATACAGAAGTTGGCGTTAATCTTATTGATTATTATTATAAAGAAACTAAAGACACTTTTAAAGCAATTAGAAAAACTATAAATGATATACATGGGCACTTTGCTTTCGGCGTTATCTTTCAAGAAGATAAAGACGCTATTTATGCAACTAGGCTTCAAAATCCTTTAGTTATAGGGCTTGGTAAAGGGGAAAATTTTATAGCGTCAGATTTTACACCTACCATTTCTTACACTAAAGATTTTTATTTACTTGAAGAGGGTGAAATCGCAAAAGTAACTAAAGAAAAAGTTTTTGTTTTAGATGAAAAAGATATTGAAAAGCAAGTAGTTAAATATACTGTAGATTGGGATATAGAAGCGGCTGAAAAAGGTGGCTATGAACATTTTATGTTAAAAGAAATTCATGAACAGCCAAAAGCAGTTTTAGACACTATTAAAGATAACTTAAACGAACAATTTCTAGCTGAAGAAGTAATAAAAAATGCTAATAAAATTCACATAGTAGCTTGTGGAAGTGCTTTACACGCTGGGCTTGTAGCTAAACCTATAATAGAAAAGCTTGCAAAAATTTCTACAGAAACTTATTATGCTTCAGAATTTAGATACACAAACCCCTTAATAAATAAAGGCGATATATGTATAGTAATTAGCCAGTCTGGCGAAACAGCAGACACTTTAGCAGCTCTTCGCCACGCTAAAAAAGAGGGGGCTATTATACTTTCTATTGTAAACGTGCTTGGCTCTACTATAGACCGTGAAAGTGAAAACACAGTTTATACTAAAGCGGGTCCAGAAATTGCAGTGGCAACTACTAAAGCTTATTCAGCTCAGTTGTCTCTTTTATATTTAATAGCTTGCAGGCTAGGAGAAGTTAAACAAGGGTTAGATAAAAAGGAACTTTTAGAAGAAATTAAAAGCTTGCCTAGCAAAATTGAAGAGCTTCTAAAAAGTAAAGATGATATACTTGAATATGCTAAATCATTTAATTATGCTAAAAATTTATTTATAATAGGGCGTGGGTTAGATTTTGCAGCAGCTATGGAAGCTTCTCTAAAACTTAAAGAGCTTTCATATATACACAGTGAAGCATATGCCGCAGGCGAGTTAAAACATGGCACTATTTCTTTAATAGAGCAAGGAACACCAGTTTTAGCTATAGCTACACAAGCAACAGCCGAAAAAACTATTTCAAACTTGCTAGAAACAGTTTCAAGAGGAGCAAGCCCTTTAATATTTACAAATAAAGAGCTCAATTTAGATATAGATATTAAAACATTTAAGCTTCCAACTACAAATGATATGTTTATGCCATCTTTAACTGCTATACCGCTTCAATTTTTCTCTTATTATAGTGCATATATAAGAGATTGTGATATTGATATGCCTAGAAATTTGGCAAAATCTGTTACGGTTGAATAATGAAACGCATAATAGATACAAATATAAATAATGAGCTTGAAGAAAAACAAGAAACCGCCCTTAGACCCGAAAGTTTTAATTCCTTTCTAGGGCAAGAGCGTGTTAAAGAATCTTTAGATATTTATATTAGTGCCGCTAAAAATCGCAATGAACCTTTAGACCATGTTCTTCTTTATGGCCCCCCTGGGCTAGGGAAAACGACCCTTAGCAACATAATAGCTTATGAAATGGGTGTTAGCATTAAAACAACTTCTGGACCCGCTATAGAACGCCCAGGCGATATGGCAGCTATTTTAAATAGCTTAAACGAGGGAGATATTCTTTTCGTTGATGAAATTCATAGGCTAAATCGTATAACTGAAGAAGTAATGTATCCTGCAATGGAAGATTTTTGTATAGATATTATGTTAGGCAAGGGGAGTGATGCTAGAAGCATTCGTTTAGATTTGCCTCCTTTCACTTTAATTGGTGCAACTACTCGCATAGGGCTTTTAACAGCCCCTCTTAGAGACCGCTTTGGTGTAGTTCTTAGAATGGAGCCATACACAGCTATAGAGCTTTCAGAGATAGTAAACCGCTCTGCAAAGCTTTTAAATATAGAAATAACAGAAAAAGGGGCGCTTGAAATTGCAAGGCGAAGCAGGGGCACTCCTAGAATAGCAAATCGTCTTTTAAAGCGTGTTCGTGATTTTGCACAAGTTAAATACAATGGGAAAATAACAGATGAAGTAGCAGACTATGCTTTAAATGTTCAAGAAGTGGATAAGCTAGGTTTGGATAGCATAGATAGAAAATTATTAGAAGCTATTGTTTATAAGTTTAATACGGGCCCTGTTGGGCTTGAAACTCTTTCAATATCTATAAATGAAGAAGCAGACGCAATAGAAGATGTTTATGAGCCTTATTTAATTCAACTGGGGCTTATTCAAAGAACACCTAGGGGCAGAATAATAACAGACCTTGGTCTTTCCCATCTAGGAATTAAGTTGAAAGAATGATATTTTAAAATTCCAAAGTAACTTATACTGAATAAATTAAATTAATTTTAGAGAGCGTCTTTTAATGCCTTGAAAATTATAAATATATACAAACAAATGAGGAGAATAATTATAAATGGAACATATATATATTTTTGGGCACCAAAGCCCAGACACAGATAGCATTTGTTCGGCTATCGTATATTCAGAATTTAAAAATAAATTAGGAGAAGAAAAATATGTGCCTGCTAGGCTAGGCGAGTTAAATCGAGAAACAACTTTTGTTTTAAATTATTTTGATGCAGAAACTCCAACACTTCTTGAAGATGGAACTAACAAAAAAATAATTTTAGTAGACCATAATGAGCTTAGCCAAAGTGTGCCAAATAGAGAAAAAGCAGAAATTTTAGAAGTTATAGACCACCATAGAATAGGAAACTTTCAAACCGCAAACCCACTATATATGCATTTAGAGCCAGTAGGCTGCACTTGCACTATTCTTTATAAAAAGTTTATAGAAAATAGTCTGCCAATTTCAGAAAAGCTTGCAGGGCTTATGCTAAGTGCTATTCTTTCAGATACCTTAGCACTAACTAGCCCAACTTGCACAGAAGAAGATATTATGGCAGTTAAAATATTAGCAGATTTAGCTGAGATAGATGATTATGAAGCTTATGCAGAAGATATGCTAAAAGAGGGTTCTTCTTTAGAGGGTTATTCTGTTTCTGAAATTCTTTCAATTGATAGTAAAAGTTTCACTTTTGGAGATATTTCCGGTGTTATTTCTCAAGTTCTAACTTATGATACTAGCGAAGTGTTTAAATTGAAAAATGAGTTAATTAAAGAAATGGACGAACTATTAAAAAAACAAAATGGAACGCTTTCAATATTTATGCTTACAGACATTCAAAAAAATTCTTCAACTCTATTTGTTACAGGCTCTAATTTAGAAATAGCTTATGAAGCTTTCGGTGGCAATTTAGGCGAAAATATAGAGCTGCCGGGCGTTGTGTCCAGAAAAAAGCAAATAGTGCCAAAGCTTACAGAAGCTGCACTTGCTAAATCGGTGAATAAATAAACATGAGGCTTAAATATAATTCACCGATAATTTTAACATATTCACTCATTTGTATTATAGTTTTGGGGCTCGGTTGGCTAACAGACGGAGCAAGCACTTCCCGATTTTTTGTGCTCTTTTTTACTAGCTTCAACGACCCCCTTTTATAT
This sequence comes from Defluviitaleaceae bacterium, assembly GCA_009787435.1. GTDB lineage: Bacteria > Bacillota > Clostridia > Lachnospirales > UBA5962 > WRFW01. The sequence goes on along the minus strand of WRFW01000126.1, from coordinate 1,909 downwards.
TTAAGAATTTTCACCCACATATTTGGGCATGCAGATTGGGCACACTTCGTAGGCAATATGACAATGCTTCTATTAGTTGGTCCTTTAGTTGAAGAAAAATACGGAAGAAACTCTTTAGTAAGAATGATACTTTTAACTACCTTTGTTGGTGCTATAGTTCACCTTCTCACTTCTAATGCGGGGGCTCTAGGGGCAAGCGGTATAATTTTTATGCTAGTTTTATTAGCTTCTTTTTCAAACTCAGAAAAAGGAGACCTACCCTTAACTTTCGTTTTAGTTTCTATATTTTTCTTAGGAAGAGAAGTATTTAACGCTTTCACAATAGATGACAACGTTTCACGTATAGGGCATATAGTCGGTGGCACATTAGGTGCCCTTTTAGGATTTTTACACTTAAGCAGGAGATAACCAAATGGAACAATATGAAATAAATTTAAATGAATGGTTAAACAACCCAAACATAGATGAAAATACAAAAAATGAACTTAGACAAATTACAGATAAAGAAGAGTTAAAAGAACGCTTTCATAAAAATTTGGAATTTGGTACAGCAGGGCTAAGAGGCATTCTAGGTGCTGGAACTAATAGAATGAATATTTATAATATACGCATAGCTAGCCAAGGTTTTGCAAATTATTTATTAAAAAATTTTGATAACCCTAGAGCTTCTATAAGCTATGATTCACGCCATTTTTCTTATGAATTTGCTATGGAAACAGCTCTGGTTTTTGCTGCAAATGGTATTAAAACATATTTATTTACAGAAATGAGACCAACGCCACAGTTAAGCTATGCAATTAATCTTATCGGGCTTTCTGGTGGCGTTATGATAACTGCTAGCCATAACCCCCCAGAATATAATGGCTATAAAGTATACGGCAGCGATGGTTCCCAAGTAGTAAGCCCTGCAGATACTGAAATAATAGAATTTGTAAATAATACAAAGCTTGAAAATGTTAAAATAACTACTATAGAAGAAGCAACTAGCAACGGTATGCTTTTAAGAGAGTTGCAAAATGCAGTAGATAAAACCTTTTTAAAAGAAACATTAAAATTAATGCAAAATCCTAAGGCTCTTAAAAAAAATGATATAAATGTAGTTTATACACCTTTGCACGGTGTAGGCATTTTTTCTATTAAAGAAGTTTTTAAAAAGGCACGCTTCAAAAATTTATTTCTAGTAGAAAAGGAAACAACGCCAGATAGTGATTTTGGTGATTTAAAATACCCAAACCCAGAAGAAGAAGCGGTTTTCAAAAGAGCTATTGTTCTTGCAAAAGAAAAAAAAGCAGATATAGTAATAGCAACAGACCCAGATGCAGATAGAGTAGGCATTTGCATACCTAATGATAAAGGTGAATATGTTCATTTAACAGGAAATCAAATAGGAATTTTAATTTGTGAATATATTTTATCTTCTATGCATGAAAAAGGCAGCTTAACTTCAAAACACGGCATTATTACTAGTATTGTTTCCTCTAAACTAACAGAAGAGATTGCCAAAAATTATGGTGTTCAATATGCAGAAGTTTTTACTGGCTTTAAACATTTTGGCGAACAAATTCGTAAATGGGAAAAAGAATATATTCAATTTGTTTGTGGCTTTGAAGAAAGTTTTGGCTATCAAATAGGGGCTCATGTGCGTGATAAAGATGGAATTTCTTCTTCACTTATCTTAGCAGAGATGACTGCCTATTTTAAATCTTCTAAAGGCGGAAAAATTTCTTTATGGGAAGCTTTAAACAATATTTATAAAAAATATGGCTTTTATACAGAAGATACAACTTCAATTACTATAAAAGGACTAAGCGGGCAAGAAGAAATTAAAAATATAATGGATAGCTTAAGAAAAAGCCCTCCTAAAATTTTGGCGGGCAATAAAATAATTAAAGAGATTGACTATCTTCCT
>WRFW01000125.1 GCA_009787435.1 Defluviitaleaceae bacterium | reverse complement strand
TATTCGCTTCTTTTATGAGATTTATTTCTTGCTCATCTTTTCTAGCTTTTAAAGTAGTAGTAATGTCGTGTTTAAGTATGTTAGGATTTTGTACGGCTTTATATATTTTATAATTAGTTCTAGCTGGTGCTATTGATATTGTGCCAGAAGTTTTATTTTTTATATAGTCAAAAACTTCTGAATAAGGTTTTATCTCTAGACCTTCAGGGAATACATCGCCAATATTATTTCCCCCTCCCGAAATAGAGTCTATAAATAAAATTATATTTTTAGGCTCTATAAATAAATAAGCCAAAAAATTAAAAGTGTTGAACTCGCCCAATGCTCTTATATTTAAGACCCATGCTATATCATCCAAAGAAGATATTATGTAGTAAGGTGTTTTCATTAAGCTGCGAACTTGATTAATCTTACTTAAATAAAGGCTTTCTTCTTTATCGTCTCTAAATAAAAATATGCCGTCTCTCTTGGCAAACTCACGATTTTGCCAAAGTGGAGATATTAAATCTATATCTATTAAATTTCCATTTGCTGAGCTTACCACATTTGATTTTTTAATTTTTTGCTCAAGTTTTTTACCTGCTTCAGCAGGGTATGTTGAAAAATCTATGCCAATAGTTTTATATTTTGAAGCAAAATCTAAAACGTCTATAGTGCCTTTTTCACCCATTTTATGCAATGTGAACTCTTCACCAAGCTCTTTTTCTGCTTGTAAAAAATATCTATTATCTGTCCATAAACCTGCTTCTAAATCTGTAACTACTATTGTTGCATTTGAGCCTGTAAAATTTGAGATGAACTGTGTTGCATTGTAATAACTGTCTGCATATTCAGTTTGATGTGGGTCAAATTTTGTTATTATGTATGCATCTATATTATTTTCTTTCATAAGTTTGCGTAACTCTATTAATTTATTTGCCATAGTTTCTCCCCAATTAAGGTTGTCGTTATAAACAAGATTATTATATATAATTATACTCTATAAAAAATCATTATAGCTACTCGTGATAAGAAGCGGGGCAGCTAAATCACTTCGTTAGCTATAATAATTTTTTAAGAACGATTTTTAATAAACTTAATATTAGTAAAAAAACTCTGCCGAAACAGAGTTTTTAAGGTAGTATTTATTAGCCTAATAATTGTAATATAGATTGTGGTGCTTGGTTTCCTTGAGCGAGCATAGCTGTTGCCGCTTGCTGAAGTATATTTGCTTGTGTTAAACGCATCATTTCTTCTGCCATATCTGTATCACGGATGCGGCTATTTGCTTCTGTAAGGTTTTCTGAAGCAATTGCTAAATTATCTATAGTGAATTCAAAACGGTTTTGAATTGCCCCTAAATCACCACGAGTAGCAACTATTTGAGATAGTATAACATCTACACGGTCTATAATTTCAGAGATTTCAGCACCAGTTCCATTTGAAACAGCCCCTAATTCAATATTTCCAACTTGAAAGCTGCCATCTTGGCTTCTAATATCACGTGATAAAAATAGCATTTCTAATTCTCTAAACACTGAGTGGTGAATATCTGGCAAAGTAACTTCTATTCTTTGATTAGAATTTGCACCAACTTGGAACCATAAAGCTGGGCTAGTGCCATGGTCGCGAACATCTTGTTCAAATTGTTGGCGTGCGGCTCTTAAATCAGTAAAAGCATCTTGAAAATCGGTAAGTGCATCTTCAAAGTCTTCTCGTGCAGATTGTAAGTCTGCAAGTGCTGCAGCTTCATCTGCCGCTGTTGGAAAGCCTTGCCTAACTAGTTCGTTAAACTCTTCTCTAGCATCTTGATAATCTTGCCTAACATCTTCAAAAGTGTTTCTTGCCGTTTCAAAATCAGCAACGGCAGTATCATAAGCGGCTCTATCTGCTGCAGTTGCAGCACTTCTTAAGTTAGACCCGTCTAAAAGTCTTCTGTTGTTAAATTCTATAGTGTTCCCTTGGCGACCAATTTCAGCTATTAAGTGGTCTATCTCGCTTTGGATACGAGAACGGTTAGAATTTGTGCGGTTTAATTCATTAGTAGCGTTTAGACCTCTTTCATTTGTGTACGTATCATTTGCGGCTTGAACCGACAATTCACGAACACGCCTAACCATATCGGTTATAACATCTAACCCGCCTTCGGCTGTTTGTATTAGAGAGATACCATCTAATGCGTTTCTTCTAGCTTGGTTAAGACCCGATATTTGGGCACGCATATTTTCAGATACGCCTAAGCCTGAAGCATCATCTGCTGCTGAATTAATACGGAAGCCTGAAGATAATCTTGCCGAAGCTTGGGCTTGCTGCCTTGCCACGTTTCCTAAGTGCCTGTGGCTGTTAAGTGCTAACATGTTTGTTCTTACTACTAAATTACTCATAAAAGTAACCTCCTTGGAATATATGTAGCCATGAATGCGGCTAGTTATTTCTTACACAAATGGATGAAGTCCAACAACATACCAATTTGGCAAGTGAGTTTATTATAAAAACCCTTTCGGGGAATTTATAACTTAAGTCTATTATACTACACTATTTCATAGCTGTCAAGCTTTTTGTTTGATATTTTTGAGTAATGTTAAACTTAATATTTAGAGCAAAAAAATATTCCTTGAATTTTAATATTTTTTCAAATAAGGTCTTCCCTTTTGTTTTGGAATGTAGTATAATAGAGGAGACTTACTAATAAAAAGTTATCAAAAGATTTTCGGAGGATTAAAAACAAATGTCAAAACCGGTTTTAAAAATAAATGACTTAAAAGCTAAGATAGAAGAAAAACAAATTTTAAAAGGCGTTAACCTTGAAGTTAAAGGCGGCGAAATACATGCAATTATGGGTCCAAATGGTACTGGAAAATCTACTTTATCACAAGTTATTATGGGGCACCCAAAATATGAAGTTACTGGCGGCGAAATTAGTATGAATGGCGAAGATGTTCTTGAAATGGAAGTAGATGAAAGAGCAAAAGCAGGCTTATTTTTAGCTATGCAATACCCTTCTGAAATACCGGGTGTAACAAATTCAGATTTTTTGCGTATGGCGAAGCGTGAAAAATTAAAAGAGCAAGGAAGCCGCCTAAAATTAATGGATTTTCAAAAAGATTTAAATGCTAGCATTAAAGAATTAAAAATGCCAGAAGAAATGGCAGACCGTTATTTAAATGAAGGCTTTTCAGGCGGTGAGAAAAAGCGTAACGAAATCTTACAAATGCTGCTTCTTAAACCTGAAATAGCTATTTTAGACGAAGTAGATTCAGGCCTTGATGTAGACGCTCTTAAAATAGTAGGCGATGCTGTGAACAGTATGAGAAGCGATAATTTTGGCTGCCTTATAATAACCCACTACCAACGTATACTTGAATATATTAAACCAGACTTTGTACACGTTATGATGCAAGGTAAGATTGTTAAATCTGGTGATATAAGCTTAATGCAAAAAATTGATGCAGAGGGCTATGACTGGATAAAAGCAGAACTAGGCATAACAGACGAAACTATAGATGGTTAATTAGGGGGTACAAATGAGCAAAACTGACGCACTACCGCTAGCAGAAAGAACGAACATAAAAGATTGGGACTTTACAAACTTAACACTAAAAGAAGTAACACACAACAGTGTAGACAAAAGCAACCTTATACCTGAAAATGCTAAAAATGCAATAATAATAGTAGATGGCAGCGTTGTAGTTAAAGATTTGCAAGCGGGAATCTCAATAGAAGAAAGCAAAGAATATTCTAACTTAGAAAATAGGCTAATTACATTAAACAAAGAAAAAGCAAACAGCAAGCTTTCAATAAAAGTTGAAAAAAACAAAAAGATGGATGAGCCTATATATATTGCCTATGTAGCAAAAGAAAGGTCTTTAATACATCAAACAGAGATTACGCTAGAGCAAGGGGCAGAAGCAAATATAGTTGAAAATTTTAAGAGCGAAGCTAGCTTAAATATGAATATTTTAAGCAAAGTTAATATTTTTGCTAATGCAAACCTTGAAAGCTCTGTAATAAATAGTTTAAATGGCGAAAATACTATTTACTATCATAGACTAACAGAAGTTCATGCAGATGCTTCTTTAGATTCTTCAAACTTCATATTAAATGACAGCAACTTAGTTTTTGAAGATTTCACACACTTAGTTGGAAAAGGCTCTGAAGCAGACGTTAAAACGGTTGCTATTTCAGATAAAAAACAAAAACAAAATATTACTGTGCGTATAGAAAACTTAGCACCACACTCTAATGGAAACATAGTAAACTATGGTGTAGTTAAAGATGATGCACACTTAGCTTTTAATGGAATCGGAAAAATTCACAAAGGTATGAATGCAGGTGATAACCAGCAAGAAAGCCGCCTTTTAAACCTTTCTAAAACAGCTGAAGCTATAGCAAACCCATTCCTTTTAATAGATGAGGGTGATATTACAGCGGGGCACGCTGCAAGTATCGGACAAATAGACGAAGAACAAGTTTACTATTTAATGAGCCGTGGAATGCCTAAAATAGAAGCTGAAAAACTTATAGTAACAGGGTTTTTAACACCTTTTGCCAACAGCATTAAAAGCAAAACTTTGAGAGAAGCACTGTTAACTAGCATAGAAGAAAAACTAGGCTAATTATGCAAATCCAAAAAATTAGAGATGATTTTCCAATTTTAAAAGAAAGCATGAATGGCAAACCTCTTATTTATTTAGATAACGGGGCAACTAGTTTAAAGCCTTTACAAGTATTGGAGGCAGAAGCAGTTTACAACACTAAGAAAACTGCCAATGTGCACCGAGGGGTGTACAAGCTTTCAAATGAAGCTACAGAGCTATATGAAGAAGCAAGGGCAACTGTAGCTAAATTTATTAATGCCGATTATAAAGAAATCGTTTTCACTAAAGGGGCTACAGAAGCTTTAAATATGATAGCTATGGGCTATGGGCTTTCAAATTTAAAAAAAGGCGATGAAATTATAACTTCAGAGCTTGAACACCATAGCAGTTTCTTGCCTTGGCAAAATGTTGCAAAGCTTACAGGTGCTAAACTTGTAAAAATACCTCTAAACGATGAGGGAAGAATTACGATAGAAAATTTTAAAAAAGCTTTAACAGATAAAACGAAAGTTGTTGCCATTAATTACGTTTCAAATGTAATGGGTTATATGGCACCTGTTAAAGAAATTTGTGAAATTTGTTCTGAACGTAATATAATTACTAATATAGATGCTGCCCAAGCTGCACCGCATTTAAAAATAGACGTGCGTGAATTAAATTGTGATTTTTTAAGCTTTACAGGGCATAAAATGCTTGCACCAACAGGTGTTGGTGTGCTTTATGGAAAGTTTAAAAATTTACAACAAATGAACCCTGTAAATTTTGGCGGTGAAATGATAGACCTTGTAGAATTTGAAAATTCCACTTATAAAGATGCTCCATTTAAATTTGAAGCAGGAACGCCTGTAATAGCAGGGGCTATAGGGCTTAAAGCCGCTGTGGATTATTTAGAAAATATAGGCATGGAAAAAATTCATGCACACGAAATGGAACTTAGAAAATATGCGATTTCAGAGCTCTTAAAAATAGAGGGAATTAAAATTTTTAATGAAAATGCTGAAACTGGAATAATCTCTTTTAATGTGGCAAATATACACCCACATGATATGGCTACAGTATATGATTCAGAGGGTGTTTGTGTGCGTGCTGGGCACCACTGTGCACAGCTTCTTATGAAATGGTTAAAACAACCTGCAACATTGCGAGCTAGTATTTATTTATACAACACGAAAGAAGAAATAGATACTTTTATAAAAGCTACAATAACTGGTAAAGAAACATTTGAAGATGGGATTTTCTTTTAAAGCAAACATTTTAGATATACACGTTTTATAGCTAACTCACGATACAAAAGAAGTGGCCAGAAGCCGCTCGTTAGCTATAAAACGTTCAACCAACGAAAGAAGGGGGGGCGATTGTAAATAACTTCTTCTAATAAAGAAAGCGAAAATCCTATAAATTTAAAAAATTTATACAAGCAAGTAATAATGGACCACTATAAAGACCCGAGGGGAAAGGGAATTTCAGAAGACACTTCTTACCATAAAGTGCATCTTAAAAACCCAACCTGTGGCGATGATATAGAAATAGCCGTTAAATTAAATGGCGACACTTTAGAAGATATAAGGCAAGATGGCACT
>WRFW01000124.1 GCA_009787435.1 Defluviitaleaceae bacterium | reverse complement strand
AGCTTTGCTTATGGCAGGTGCATTTCCTAAATTCATTAAATCGCTAACGTTGCTTAAAGAACGAATAGCAACATTTACTGTTTTTTCAAACCCTTTTTGTTCCATTATATTTACTATATTAAGAGAGCCTAGAACGCATGAAATGTCTTCACCAATTTTATCTTCTTCGGTATAGTCGTTTATTTCAGAAGTAGTTTGAAGCTGAAAAATCTCAGTGCAAAGGTTACTCATCTTAATTTTGCCAATATCTTTTAAAGCGTGCTGTTTATTAGCGTTATCTGTAAACATTAAATATGGATAGCCGCTTTCAAATTGTGTTTTTGCTATCGTGTTTAACATTTCACGAGCGTCTAACTTTCTTTTGCGAACGTCTGGGTGGTTCACAAGTTCTTCATACATTTCTGAAATGTCTACCTCATCCAAATGTTTGCCAAAAGCTTTGTATACCGTATATGGATAAAATACATAATAGTCTGCATTATCACGGGCTAATTCAAAAAACTTACTAGGCACTGTTACACCTAGCGAAAGGCTTTGTATACGGCTTTTTTCATCGGCATTAATTTTTTTAGTGTCTAAAAATTCTTCTATATCGGCATGGAAAATATTTAAATAAGCTGCCCCTGCTCCTTTTCTCTGCCCCATTTGGTCTGCATAATTAAAACCATCTTCCAAGAGTTTAAGGACAGGCACAACACCTTTTCCTACATTTTCAATTTCTTTAATGCTTTCGCCCCTAGCACGTAATTTAGAAAGATTAAGTGCAACGCCACCACCGACTTTTGATAAATACATAGAAGTTGAAAGCTGAAATGATATACTATTTAAACTATCATCCATTTCAAGCAAAAAACACGAAACTAGTTCGCCACGCTTTTGTTTTCCAGAATTTAAAAAAGTCGGTGTAGCTGGTTGATATTGCTGAGTTATCATTGCATGGCAAAGGTCGTATAGTAAATTTTCGTTCCCTCTTGCTAAGTGAAGTGCTGTAGCTAAAATTCTATCTTCAAAGCCTTCTAAATAAAATTGTTTATCTTTTGACCTTAACGCATAAGAAGTGAAATATTTTGAAGCACTCATATAAGAAGCAAATTTGAAGTTAGCTTTTCTTAAAATTTCGTCTGCTTTTTCGATAATCGCTTTATTGTATTGTCTATAAAAATCTTCATAAAAACCGTGCTTTATCATGTAGCCTAACCTATCATGAACGTTTTTAAATTTAAGCATTTTTTGCTCTACTTCTTCTAAGTAAGCATTTAAGGCAGCTTGGTCTTTTTCAAGTTGATAGAAACCATTTTTCTTTTGCCCAACTTGTGAATTTAAATGTAAATAGTTATGGCTAACGCTGCGCTCCTGTTGTCTCATAAATCTATAAAGTATATACGCTTTTGCAACTTGGGCATGCCCAGATTTAATAATTTGCTGCTCAACTTCATCTTGAACTTCTTCAACAGTAGGTGCTTCATCTATATATTTTCCAAATAGTGCATGCTCCACAAGCTTCGCTATCATCTCTGCTTGGTCTCTGCGGTTGTCGCCAACTGCTTGCATAGCTTTGAAAATGGCATTTTCTATTTTTTTAATATCGTAATCTTGTGTAGTTTCGTCTCTTTTTGTTATGTATTTTATCATAATTTTTCTCCGTATCTTAGCATTTCTAATAATTTTGTTCTTTAGCATCTTAATATAAGCGTTAATCTTAGGTATTATACAAGGTAAATTTGATGCTTTATTTTTCTCGTTTGAAAGTTATGATAACTGGGTTCATGTTTTCGTTAGTAACTTGAGCAACAAGTTCCCAACTTTCTTCAGCATATTCATTTAAAGTCTTTTCTATTTCTTCATCCATACTTCCAAAAAAGCCAGTAGCAACTCTTACAACTTTGTATTCAAATTTTTTCATATGTAACCTCCTCATTTTTAATTTAAAAAAATCTTCCTATGAAAATTTTATCCACAAATATGAATAAGCTTAATACTAATAAATAATAAGCAAAATATTTCATTTTATTTTTAACGACTAGTGCAAGCATAATTTTTATAGCGAAGAAACCTGCTATCATTGAAGTAAAAAAGCCAATTAAAACTGGTGCTGTAAAAAAGAAACCTATATCTGGAATGTCTTCTCTTATTAAACGTATTATCTCTAATGTCATCCCGCCCATTATTGCGGGTATGGAAAGTAAAAACGAAAAATTAGCAGCTGTTTTTTTATTTGCCCCTGTAAGCACACCACCTAAAATTGTGCTTCCAGAACGAGAAATGCCAGGTATTATAGCAACAGCTTGAAAAAGACCAACTAAAAGAGCGTCCTTTTTCGTTAAATCTTTAATATCTTTCGTTCCCTCAAATATTTTATCCGTTATTAGCAAAACTATAGCAGTTATTAAAAATCCAAAGGCTATAAAATCACCTGTGAAAATCATATCTACAAAATCACCTGCAAAAAGAGCTAACAAAACTAGTGGCAATGTTCCGATAATTAATAATAGAGTTAGTAACTGAAAAGGTTTTTTAATTAGTCCGCTAACTCTGTTAAAGTATATTATTAAAACGGGAATTAAAGTTCCGATATGCACAATTATTGTAAATGTTAAAAGATTATCTTCTATGCCGAAAATTCTTTGCACAAGCAAAAGATGCCCCGAACTTGATATAGGCAAGAACTCAGCTATACCTTGTATAATACCTAAGATTAACGCTTCTATTATGGTCATTAAATAAGCTCCTATTATTGTTATTTATTTTAAGTATATCGAAAATCTTATCTACTTATTTTAACACAAATTTTTCTTTTCGTCAAATCCCAATTTATAAAAATGAGAAGATGGCACCTATTGCCTTTTGGACTAATATTAATAAGTATACTCATTAAAATTTTCAAAAATTCTTAAAAAATGCTAGTAATTTTTACTTTTATGTGGTATACTAGATTAGCAGTTTGCGTTTATCAAAAAACTCATTAAAATTCATAATTTCACCAAAGGAGTTATACTTCCCATGCTTTTAGAAAAAGTAAACAAAGTTTTAAAGCCGCTTTCAAAATTCAGACTTTTCGTTATATTTATTAGCGGCTTGGTGATTATCGCCAGTTTATTCCCGCCCCTATTAATAAGGACATTAATAGATAGCCTAGGGCAAGACAACCTGCATTTTCTTGTAGTAACAATACTAACTTCGCTATTAATATACTTCGTGTTAGATTTTTTAAGAGAATATTTATGGAGTAATTTACTAGCAAGAGGTAAAGGATTTGTTAGAGCTCTCCTTTTTGAAAATGTTCTCCACAAAGAGTATGATTACTTTTTAACACATAGCTTAGGAGATATTAGCAACAAAATTTTAAATGATTCTGAAATTTACACACGCCATAGGCTAATTCTTCTTCCAACGTTACTTTTAAACATAAGCCACGTTATAATTGTTGCTATATTTTTAGCTTTTATAAACATCTATATGATGATAGGGGCTATTATATTTTCATTTGCTTTTTACGGCATATATAAAATAGTAAATAAACGCCTTAGAGAAACAGCAGTTAAAGAGCGTGAGGGCTATTCAGATATGCTAGGGGCTGCAAATGAAACTTTAATGGGTATAAATACAATTCAATTATATTCTGTTGAAAATTATTTTGCAAAGTATTTTGAAAGAATAGTGGAAAAATATGAAACTAGATTAATAACATTTAAAATGTGGAATGCATTAGCAGGCAGTGCTACTTATGCAGTTATAAGTTTGCTTCCTATTGCTTCTGTGCTTATTGGAATTTTATTTATGCCTATTATGAATATATCTGCAGGGGATATATTAGCTTTTTACACACTTTTACCAAATTTAAGCACCCCTCTTAAAAATTTAACTGAATTTAACATAGAAAGGCAAAATGCAAGAGCGATTGAAAAAAGGCTTGAAGAACTTCTTGAGAAAAAAGAAGCTGAAAATGAAAATTTAAATAAAATTGAAAAAATAGAAACTATAGAATTTGAAAACTTAGGGTTTGACCATGAAAAAGGCAAAAAAGCATTTAAAAACTTAAATATTAAAGTTGAACTTGGAGATGCCCTAGCAATAACAGGCCCTAGTGGGACAGGAAAAACTACTATGCTTCGTATGCTTAAAAGAAGAAAAAACCCAACAGAGGGAAAAATTCTTTTAAACGGTATAGACGCATTAGAAATAGATGTAGATAGTTATATTGAAAGAATAGCAGTTTTAACGCAAGATTTTTTCATTTTTGATGATACAATTTCAGAAAATATTAATTTAGGGCATAATTACTCTGAAAAGCTAATAAGAGATAGAGCATATACAGCTTGTATAGACCATCTTTCTTTGGATGAAAACGCTATGGGCTTATCTGGTGGTGAAAAACAAAGAGTAGCTTTGGCAAGGGCATTAGCTTGTGATTTTGACGTATTAATTTTAGATGAACCGACTTCGGAGTTAGACTATGAAACGGAAACAAAAATAATTAAAAATTTAAAAGAATTTCAAAAAGAGCATTGCTGTATTTTGATTGTAGTAACCCATAGCGAAAACGTTATTAAAAATCTTTGTACGAAAAACTTGAAGCTTCTATAATTTGCACGTCTGTTGGCTTTAAAGGGTCAATATATACTTCTTTAATGTATTTAGCTCCTAAAACTTTTGCTCTTCTAATGTTATAAGAAATTTTGTGCAAATAAAGTTTAGGGGCTTCTAAATTGATAGAATAGTAAACTCTATTTTTGTGAGAGAAAAATATATAAATTTTATTATCGATTACGTGTAAGAGAGGGCTTTCAATCTCACCTTCTGCAAGTGCTAACACATCATTTCTTTCTGAAAATTTGCTATACATAAGCTTGTTTTTTACAGTAAATAAAGAATGTATACAATGTTCAGAAGTTACTATAGAAGCTTCTTTAACTTCTTTTTGGTATATTTCTTTAAATCTGCCAACTTTATCGCTTGAAAATTCCATATAGCCAAATGCTCCTTTATTCAAGTATGCTACACAATTATTGCCTAGTTTATGGAGAGCGAAAAAATCTTTGTAAGAAGTTAATTCATGTTTATCTTCATTTAGTATAAATAACTTTTTCTCTTCATATAAATTGCATAATAGAACTTTGCTTTTGCCTGATTGCGGAAATGTTAGTATTTCTTCTACACAAATTTTGCCGTGCATTAAAGTTTTTGTTTTGCCCTCGCTATGAACTAATATTTCACCTTTTTTATTTTCAGCAAAAATAAATAATTTGCCATCTTCTAAGGAGCAGCTAAAATTTTGAATATCTTTCAAAATTACATTTTCATCATAAATAAGTTCGTTATCTTTTAAGTAAGCGGATTTGTTTTTTATAATATAATACATAGGAGAGCATATGAAAAAAATTATAGTTTTATTACTATTAATCGCTATAGATTTAGCAACAAAAAGAATAGCCGCAAACTTTCTATACCCAAACGGAAGTTTTATTTTAATAGACGGCTTTTTTAGATTTAGATATTTAGAAAACCCTGGTGCTGCATTTGGAATTTTTGCAAACAGCAGAATTTTTTTACTAGCTTTAAGGGCTATTATTATAAGCTATTTAGTTTATTACTATTCTAAACTTCCAAATGAAAAACCTCATATTTATGTTAAATGGGCTATAATATTTATATTAGCAGGGGCTTTGGGTAATTTTATAGATAGTCTTCTTTTTGGATATGTAATAGACTTTTTGGAATTTACATTTGTTAATTTCGCAATATTTAATGTTGCAGATATTTTTATAGTTTTAGGAACTATATTTTGGGCTTATTTAAGCATATTTGTATTGAAAGAAGATAAAAATGAGAATTGATGCACACTTAGCAAAAGAAACAAACTTTTCAAGAAGCAGAATAGCCGAGTTAATTAAAAAAGGCGAAATATTAGTTAATGGAAACAAAGTTAAGCCTAGCTATATTTTAGAAGAAACAGACGAAATACAAATGGATATAAAAGAAGAGCCTACAGAAATTGAATTAATTCCTGAAAATATACCTCTAAATATAGTTTATGAAGATGAAGACTTGGCAGTTATAAATAAGCCAAAAGGAATGGTAGTTCACCCTGCACCAGGTAATTTTAGCGGCACTTTAGTTAATGCACTTCTTTACC
>WRFW01000123.1 GCA_009787435.1 Defluviitaleaceae bacterium | reverse complement strand
TAAGCAAATGGACACATACATTTATTTAATAAAGCATACCCCAAAAGAAGATATGATACCAAATATTCCACAGTTAAAAGAAAATTTTGATTTCATATATAAAAATGTTTTATCTAAAAATATAATTTCCGCATTTTCTGTTAAACAAGGCGGCATTGCTGAAGCATTTTCTAAAATGTCCTTTGGAAATTATATATCACCAGAAATCATAGCGACAGAAGAAGATATATTTGAAAAACAAATAGGCTCTATCGTAGTTGAAACGGTAAATAAACTTGATTTTAAAAATGCAATTTTATTAGGCAACACAACCAACGAATCAGATATGTCTATAGATACTAGAGATGATGAAGAGCTTTGTATGATGATAGATTACTATAGTATGAAAGATATGATAGATTCTTGGCAAAATCCTTTAAAAGATATTTACCCTTTAAGTATTAGTAAAAATAGAGACCACACTGAAGAAGCACACTATAGCAATGTTTTAATTAAGCCAAGTGGTTTCAAAGCTGTTCCTAAAGTTTTAATTCCTGCTTTTCCTGGCACAAACTCTGAATATGATAGCGAAAAAGCTTTTAGAGAGGCAGGAGGAAACACTAAAATTAGCGTTTTTAGAAATTTAAATTCTAAACAAATTAAAGAATCAATAGACAGCTTAGCAAAAGAGATAAAAACTTCACAAATTTTAATGCTGCCAGGTGGCTTCAGTGCAGGAGATGAGCCAGATGGAAGTGCTAAGTTTATAACAGCAGTTTTAAGAAATGAAAAAATACGAGAAAGTATTGAATATATGCTCTCTAAGGATGGTTTAATATTAGGCATTTGCAACGGTTTTCAAGCTCTAATAAAAAGTGGGCTTCTCCCTTATAAAGATTTTAAAGTTACCGAAGCTAGTCCAACAATTGCACATAACAATATAGGTCGCCACCAATCAAAAATAGTTAGAACTCGGTATACAGGTGCTAAATCACCTTGGGTTAATGGTCTTTTTGTAGATGAGATTCACCATGTGGCAATTTCCCATGGCGAGGGTAAGTTTACAGCCCCCAAAGAAATTATTGAAAAGTTGCTTGAAGATGAACTTATTGCATTTCAATATATTGATTTTGAAGATATTCCAACAATGGGGGATTTGTGCAACCCTAATGGTTCTGAGTTAGCAATAGAGGGTATAATTAGCCCTTGTGGGAAAATACTAGGCAAAATGGGGCATTCTGAGCGGGCTGGTGAAAATATTTTTAAAAATGTGCCTGGTGATTACGACCAAGGCTTATTTAAAAATGGCATAGAATATTTTACTAAGTAAATATGAGAGAAATTATTTATTTTGCAAAAGTTAAAAAAGACGCTTTAATACCATCTAAGCGTGAAGAAGATGGGGCATTTGATATTTATGCCTGCTTTGAAGAAGACTACTTATTATTAAACCCCCATGAAACTAAATTAGTGCCAACAGGCATTGCTTCTTCTTTTTCAGCTGATTATGCAGCTATTTTAAAAGAAAGAGGTTCAACAGGGGTTAAAGGAATAGGGCAGAGAGCAGGGGTAATTGATTCTGGCTATCGTGGGGAATGGTTTATCCCTATTACTAACCATAATGAACAGCCGCTTATAATTTTAAAAGAAAAAGCAAAAATTGATTTAAAGCAAGCTATTATTTATCCTTATGAAAAGGCAATTGCCCAATGTTTAATGGTAATAGTTCCTAAGCTAACTATTAGCGAGCTTTCATATGAAAAACTTCTTAAGATTAAATCAGAGCGAGAAACAGGGGCCTTTGGTTCTAGCGGAAAGTAGATTTGAGCGATTTTTAGCCACTGCTTTTTTAATTGTGAGTAGCTAATAAAATATTAAATAAATATTATAACCCAAAATAAAAAGAGCCCTTTGGCTCTTTTTATTTTGTTTGCTTTCTTTTCCTTAGTAGGCGGCTTATTATAGCCATCATCTTTCCTATTAAAAATGCTGTTACTATAGTACCCTCTCGAATGCCATAAATTCCAGAAAGAAAAATTAAAGAAAATATAATAGCAATTATCACAACGCCAATATCAAAAATAATTTTCATAGTTCCTAAGCTAAATTTGGGGAATTTTTTTAGAAGTGCTAAAAGCACCCCCTCTGAAGGCATAGGAACTATTTTTGTTTCAACATATAGCACTAAGCCAAGAGCAATTAATATTATGCTCACAGCTAATGTTAAAAGCTGCCCTGCATAAAATTCTGGGAAAAATGCAAAATCTCCAATTAAGAAGTTAGCAGCATCAACAAAAAAGCCAAACACAAAAGAAACAACTATTTGCAATAAGCTTGAAAGTTTAAACTCTTTTCTTAACATTATCCACTGCAGTGCTATTAGTGCTAAGAAAAATAATATAACACCATTACCAACGCTAATACCTAGCGTTAAACTAAACACATATGGTGTTGCGTTTACCGGGCTTATTCCTAAATCAGCGTTTATAGAAAAAATTACACCTATAGCTAATATAAATAACCCCAAAAGATAAACGCCTAAATTTTTTATTTTTTTCATGTTCATAAAAATACTTTTCCCTTATTGCCTTAAAGCATAATAAATAGCGTCCCAAATTGGCGGCGTTTCAAAAGTTCTAGCCCAAGCGGCAACGCCTGCTAAGTTATATTGCCTTGCAGTTTCCACTTTCAAAGTTAGCGAGCGTTCATTTTCTATCCAAGCACTAGTTCTTAATATGTTTCCATTAGGTGCTATAGTATCAAAAGTAGAAAAATAAGAGCCATAATAGTCAGACCATATAATATCTGCCCCTGCATTTATAAAATGCTGCTGCCCATAAGCTAAATGCACATTTCTTCTAGGTCTCACATGGACCACTTCGCCATTTTCAATTTCTTCTACCCAAATCGAAGTATAGAAAGGTATGCCTAAAATTAATTGCTCTGGCAATACACCTTGCCATAAAATATTTTGTATAGTTTCTAACACAAAGCTTATAGAAGCATTGGGGCCTATTTCGTCCCACCCTTGGTATTCATACCGCCAAATTGGTGTAGTTTCATCATAAGCCATCACAGCTAAGAAATCTGAAACACGGGCAAGCTCTGCATGGTCGTGCCATGGTCTCCATCTTGGCACAAACACAGCTAAAGAGTAAACTAAATTATTTTCACGCATAAAAGGGCTAAGTTCTCTTATAAATTGGGCGAAATTTTCAAAATTATCGCCAGTTAAGCCCTCAATATCTATCATTACACCATCAAAATTAAATTGGTTTGCAATTGAAATTGTCTGCTCTATTATAAAATCTCTATTAGCAGGGTCTGCTAATATAACGCTTGAAATATAATTATTTTGATAGTCAAAAAGCAAAGGCCAAACTTGCTTTCCATTAGCGTGTGCCCAGTTTATATAATCTTGAGAAGCTATTGAAATAATATTAGCAGTTGGTGTTCCTGGGTTTATACTATCTGGTTCTGAATTTTCAAATCTGAGCCATTTAGGGGCAAGCACATTTACTCCCCTATGTGTTACTCTCCTCTGGCTTGCATAGTTTGCAACTGAAACTGAAACGTTGTCCCAAGCTATTGTAATAGGTTCATTTATGTTGTGTAAAAATGGTAGGGGGGCAGGCTGCCTAGTCGTTGCGGCTTTTATAGTTGGCTGGTTTAAATAAACTGTTTCTATAAAGCCTATTTCCCCTGTATTCGTTCGCACTCTAGTAAATCCATATTGTTCCCCTCTGTTAGTTCTTTCATAAAACCCAGTTTCTTCATTTAAAATGTATTCATAAGGAAAGAGATAAACATCTGCCCCATAGTATACCCAGCCTGCTACATAGCTTGTTATATTTGGCAAATGGCGAATTGGCACTTGCTCTTCTAAATTTGGAAAGGCATTTACTGTTGCTATTTCATAATTTTCTGCTATGTTGTTTATTAATATAAACCCATCTGCCCCCTCGGTAACTTCTATATCAAAACGGTTGAAAATAGGGTTATTTATGCTCATATAAGCCATACCATTTCTTATATGGTTATTTTGCCAAGGCATTCTTTCTAGTTCTGTTTGTGTAGTTAGTGTAACTAAGTTATGTGCTTGTTCCCAATGCAAATGAGGTCCATTAAACATTCTTAAAAAGTTTAATGGCAAGTGAATATCGCCATCTATAATTAGTGGTCTATAGTTTTCTAATATTATTTTGTCTTTAAATATGAAATAATCACCATTTGGAATGTTGTTGTAGTCTCGCACGCTTATAAATTCCATATTAGGGTTTTGGCCTCTATTTAATAAAAGAACTAAATAAATACCACCGCTAACTAAAGAGATTAAAAATAATGCTATTAAAGCTAGCATACGCCTTTCTCGTCTCTTTCTTCTTTTTGCTCTTTCTTTGTTTGTGCCGCTTCCTCTCATTTTCTCTTAAGTTCTCCTTAATAATTGAGTAGCTCTAAAAACTGTTAAATTTTTAATTTTTATAATAGGGCATTTAAATAGCTCACTCTTTGGGCGAACTAAAAACCGACCAAAAGGAGTTTTTAGAGACACCCAATTAATTTAAAAAAGAGAGCTATTAAACAGCTCTCTTAACTTTGCCTGTTCTAAGGCAGCTTGTGCACATTGCTACAGTTTTAACAGTGCCGTTTTCTAAAACAATGCGAATTTTTTTAATATTTGGCTTCCAAGTTCTATTATATCTTCTACTCACTTGGCTACGAGTAATACTAATTCTATGACCAGTGCGAACGCCTTTTTCACATATTTGACATTTTGCCATTTTTTGTTCCCTCCTATGTTTGCAAAATATTAGCTTTCTTTTGTTAGTTGAAAATTATAATTATACACAACTTATGAAAGCTGCATAGTTCACAAAATTAATAACTTTCAATTAAGCAAACCAACTCTTAATATTTTACCACATTTAGAGTAAAATTTCAAGTGTTTTTTTTAGGGTGTTAATTATTTTTTAAGCTTCGTTTGAAACTTCTGAAGCTTCTTCATTTGTTTGCATGCAAACATCATTTTTTTTGCTATTGTTTCCTAAAACATCTATAAGGTTTATGCCAGTTAAAGCTTCAACAGTTTCTGGAAGTGTTGCTATAATATCTGTTACATAGCTGCTTATTTTAGCAGCCCCGCCACCTTTTTCACCACTATCTAAAATAACAATTTTTTCAGTTTGTGATAGTGGAGCAGAAATAGAGCTTGCTATTTCTGGCAAACGCTCAACTATAAGCTGAGTAATAGCGGCTTCGCCATAATTTTTAAAAGCTTCCGCTTTTTGCTGCATAGTTTCAGCTTCTGCAAGCCCTTTGTTTCGAATTGCTTCTGCTTCCGCTTTCCCTATCTCACGGGCTTGGAAAGCTTTTGATTCAGCATCTGCTTTCCCCATTTCCCTTATTTGGTGTGCTTCTGCTTCTGCTTCTAATTTTTTTGCTTCCGCTTTTGCAGCAGCTTCAAGCTTTAAAGATTCTGCACGGGCTTGGGCAATTTGTATTTCACGTGCTTTTTCGGCTTCTGCTTGTTTGATTATAGTTGCTGCAAGCTCTTTTTCCCGGCGAAGTGCTTCTTGCTCTGCAAGCTCTGTCTCTTTTTGCTTACGGATAAGTTCAACTTGCATTTCAGTTTCTGTAACTTCTTTTCCAACTTTATTTTTCTCAATTTCATATGCAAGGTCTGCAATAGCTTTTGCGGTTTCTTGCTCTTTTCGGTAAGCTTGCACTTGAAGCTCTTTAGTTTTGTTAGCTTCTTCAATGCGTGTTTCAGCTTCTAATTGTGCTTCACGCCCGCGGCGTGTAGCTTCGCTCGTTTTAATTTGGGTTTCCATTTCTGCATTTGCTTCTGCAATTTGAGCATCACGTTTTACTTCCGCAATACGCTCTTTCCCTAATGCTTCTAAGTATCCATTTACATCCGATATGTTTATTATAGTAAGCGTTTTAACTTCAAGCCCCATTTCAGCTAAATCAAGTGCTGCAACTTCTTGAACTTTGCTTGAAAATTTTTCTTTATCTTTATATATTTCTTCAACTGAAAGCTTTGAGATTATTTCACGAAGTTTCCCCTCTAAAACAGATTTAGACATATCTTCAATTTTGGCAACGGTTTTTGCATAG
>WRFW01000122.1 GCA_009787435.1 Defluviitaleaceae bacterium | reverse complement strand
AACAAATTGCAGAACAAATGATAAAAGAAAATGCCGGGAAATAGGTGATAAAATGGCTACAAGGTTAGAAAATCTTGAGATATATTTGTTAAGACAAGAGCTTTTAAAGCTAGGCAAAATTGAAGAACTCGCCAAAATAAATGAAATCTTACTTGAAGAAGCTAAATCTAAGAAAGGAGAATGAACTAAAAGTGCGTAAAAAATTAGTAGCGGGAAATTGGAAAATGAATTTGGCTAACCTTTTTGAGTTAAGCCCAAATGAAGATGTAGATGTAATTTTATTTGTTCCTTTTACACATATAGGTGTTAATAGACACCTTAAAGAGGGTGGCTTTAATTTAGGGGCTCAAAATTTTTACCCTGCAGAAAGCGGAGCTTTCACTGGTGAAATTAGTGCTAGTATGATTAAAGATGCAGGGGCTAGCTATGTTTTAATAGGCCATTCAGAAAGAAGAGCTATTTTTGGTGAAACTAACGAGTTTATAAATGAAAAAGTTAAATTTGCCCTTAAAGAAGATTTAATTCCTATATTTTGTGTAGGTGAAACTTTAGAAGAGCGTGAAAAAAATATAACTTTTGAAGTTATTTCAGAGCAAATTAAAATAGGCTTTAAAGAAGTTTCAGAAGAAGATGCTAAAAAAGTAATAATAGCATATGAGCCAGTTTGGGCTATTGGAACTGGTAAAACTGCCACTTCAGAGCAAGCAGAAGAAGTCTGTTTGCAGCTTCGCAAGTTAATTTCTGAGCTTTATTCTAAAGAAGCTTCTGAAACTGTTAGAATTTTATATGGTGGCAGTGTAAATATGAAAAATGCTAAAGAATTATTTAGTATGCCTAATATAGACGGCGGGCTAGTTGGTGGTGCAAGTTTAACTGCTGAATTTTCTGAAGTAATTAAAGGAGCAGCTAAATAGATGAAAAAGCATAAACCTACGCTTTTAATGATACTAGACGGATATGGTTTAACGGACAATAAAGAAGCAAATGCCATCTATTTGGCGAAAACACCAAATTTAGATAAGCTTTGGAATGATTACCCCCATGCTTATGGTTCGGCAAGCGGTCTAGATGTTGGCTTGCCAGAGGGGCAAATGGGTAATAGTGAAGTTGGGCATACTAATATTGGTGCAGGGCGTGTAGTTTATCAAGAATTAACTAGAATTAGTAAAAGCATTGCAGACGGAGATTTTTTTCAAAATGAAGTGTTAAATGAAGCTATAGACCTTGTTAAAGCGGATAGTGAGCGTAGTTTACACGTTATGGGCTTGCTTTCAGATGGCGGCGTGCATAGCCATGAAGACCATTTATATGCTATTTTAAAGCTTGCAAAAGAAAAAAATGTTAAAAATGTGTTCGTACATGCTTTTTTAGATGGTAGAGATACCTCCCCGACTAGTGGTGTTAAATATTTAGAAAATTTACAAAAAGCTTTGTCTGAAAATATAGGTGTTTTAGCCACTGTAATAGGGCGTTACTATAGCATGGATAGAGACAACAGAGAAGAACGTACAAAAGAAGCATATGATGCTTTAGTTAATAGCATTGGTGAGCAAGTAAAAGATGATTTTATAGAAAAAGTTAAAGCCAAATATTCAGAGGGCATAACAGATGAATTTATACGCCCTCTAGTATGCGGAGATAGCCGCATTAAAAATGGTGATAGTGTAATTTTTATAAACTTTAGACCAGACCGAGCAAGGCAAATAACACGTGCTTTAACTGAAAGTTTACAATTAAATTTCGTCTGTATGACAGAGTATGACCCAGCTATAAAAAATAAAAAAGTAGCTTTCACTAGTCAAAATTTAAGCAACACTTTAGGTGAACTAATTAGCAAGGCAGGGCTTGCTCAGCTTCGCATGGCTGAAACTGAAAAATATCCACATGTTACTTTCTTTTTCAATGGTGGTTTAGAAGAGCCTTTTAAAGGCGAAGATAGAATAGTAGTTCCAAGCCCAAAAGTTGCTACTTATGATTTGCAGCCAGAAATGAACGCCCCCGAAGTTACAGAAAAATTAGTTTCAAATATAGAAGCAAATAAATATGATTTTATATTAATAAACTATGCAAACCCAGATATGGTAGGGCACACAGGTGATTTAAACGCTGTAATAAAAGCTATAGAAGAAGTAGATAGAGGGGTTGGTTTAGTTTATGAAGCAATCAAAAAAATTGGCGGGCAGCTTTTAATTTGTGCAGACCATGGCAATGCAGATAAAATGATAGATTATGAAACAAAGGAACCACACACAGCCCATACTACAAACCCAGTTCCGCTTATGTTAGTTAATACACCTTACACTGAGCTTAGAAATGGCCGCCTTTGTGATATAGCACCAACAGTTTTGAAACTTTTAAATTTAGAGCAGCCCAAAGAAATGGATGGAATAAGCCTTATATAACGGCTAAATAATTTGATTTACTATCAATTCAAGCAATTAGCGAAAATAAAATTCCAGAATTAGATAAAATGATAGCCCGTATAACTTCTTCAATGGACGCAGAAGATGTAGCATATGTTGAAAAACAAGTAAAAACAATATATAACTAAATTAAAAAAGGAGATACAATTAATGAAAGGTTTTTTAGAAATAGTAGATATAAACGCAATAGAGATTTTAGACTCTCGTGGCAATCCAACTGTTGAAGTTGAAGTTGTCGTTTCAGACGGAGCAAACGACTACACTGGGCGTGCAGCTGTGCCATCTGGTGCTTCCACTGGTGCTTTTGAAGCGGTTGAGCTTAGAGATGGCGATAAAAGCCGCTATTTGGGCAAAGGCGTTCAAAAAGCAGTGGAAAATGTAAATAGTTTAATATTTGATGAAATAGTAGGCTTAAATGCTCTTGAGCAAGCTACTATAGACTACAAAATGATAGAGTTAGACGGCACGCCAAATAAAGCTAAATTAGGTGCAAATGCTATTTTAGGTGTTTCTATGGCTGTAGCTAAAGCGGCTGCTGAAGCGTTAGACATGCCCCTATACCAATACTTAGGCGGCTTCAACGCTAAAACTATGCCAGTTCCTATGATGAACATACTAAATGGTGGCGAGCATGCAGATAACACAGTTGATTTTCAAGAATTTATGATAATGCCAGTCGGTGCTAAAACTTTTACAGAAGCTGTTCGTTGGTCGGCTGAAATTTATCACAATTTAAAAACAGTTCTCCATAAAAAAGGTTTAAGCACAGGCGTTGGTGATGAGGGTGGCTTTGCACCAGATTTAGCAACACCAGAAGAAGTTTTAGACATTATTTTAGAAGCTATTAAAAAAGCAGGCTATAAACCTGGGGAACAAATTAAAATCGCATTAGATGTTGCAGCGACAGAGTTATATAAAGATGGTAAATATCACTTTAAAGGTGAATCCCAAGCTAAAGGCTTAAAAGAAGTAATCGCTAGAACTTCTGAAGAAATGGTAGAGTTATATGCTAGTTTAGTTGAAAAATATCCTATAATTTCTATAGAAGATGGTTTAGACGAAGAAGATTGGAAAGGTTGGAAACTCTTAACTGAAAAATTAGGCTCTAAAGTTCAACTAGTAGGGGACGACTTATTCGTTACTAACACAGAGCGTTTACAACGTGGTATAAGCGAAAAAACAGGCAACTCTATTTTAATAAAAGTTAACCAAATAGGCTCATTAACAGAAACATTTGAAGCTATAGAGCTTGCAAAAACAAACGGGATGACTTGCGTTATAAGCCACCGTTCAGGAGAAACAGAAGATGCAACAATTGCAGATATTGCAGTTGCAGTGAATGCTGGTCAAATTAAAACTGGTGCACCGGCTAGAAGCGATAGAGTAGCAAAATATAACCAGCTAATAAGAATAGAGCATGAATTAGATGAAGTTGTAAAATACCCTGGAATAGACGCTTTTTATAATTTGAAAAAGTAGGTAGCATTATGAGTAAAGAAACGCATACAATTCTAAAATCAATGCTTTATAATGTTAAGAAAGCTGAAACATTAGAAGAGGCGGTAATATCATTAGAAGCAATGTGTGATGAAGAAACTATAGCCTATGTGGAGAAAAAAGTTAAAGAAGCAAAAGAAAAATTAAACAAAAATTGAATATAATCAAAAAATGCTATATTGCTAGTTTGAAAATTATTTTTCATTCTGTTCAGCAAATATAGCATTTATTATAGGGGGTGTATAGTCTTGGCAAATGAATCACTAGAAAATTACGCATATAAAATAGGCAATGGAATAAAAGTTTTAAGAATTCGGCGTGGCATATCTGCTGAAAATATTTGTGATGTTGGCGGGGAAGATGAGCTTTGTTCAACTCAAACATTATCTAGTATTGAAAATGGGCATTTGAAAAAGATTAATATGAATATTCTTATCGCTATTTTAAAAAAGCTAGGAACTTCTCTTGAAGAATTCACAAAAGAATTTTTAGAAGAAGAATACACCCTCTTTGATATGAAGTTTAAAGAGATTTGGAATTTAATTTATGATAAATTATACATAGAAGCAGAAGAAAAACTTTTTGAGCTTCAAAAAGAAAAATTTTATAATAAAAATTATACTAGCTTTAATCAATCTTTGCTTTTGTGTGAGGGAGCATTGCTATCAAGGCATAGAAATAAAAAAGATGAAGCACTTTCTTTGCTCGTTAAATCTTTGCAGCTAACACAGCCAAAAATTTTTGATAAGAAAATTAAAAAGGTAGATTTAAAAAAATTAGCGGCATCTTTCATTAATAAGAGGGAAAGCGATATTTTAATAGAGATTGCTTATTTAAATACGAAAAAAGAAGCTCTTGAAATTGAAGAACTTCTTTATAAACTTGCTTCATCAGGAAACTCTATGAGCGTTGATGATAAAAATAAAGTTTTATCTAGCCTATGCTTTAATATGTCAAATAAAATGCTTGATTTAGGCAGGAAAGATAAACTTATTTTAGAGCTTTGCGATGAGGGAATAAACTTAGAAAAACAACAAAGGAGCACAGCTAGCATATCGTATTTTTATTATAACAAAGGGCGTTTTTATTCCCTTATTGGGGAGCTAGAAAACGCCCAAAAGTTTTTTCAAAAATCTTACGATTTTTTTATTAACATAGAAAAATTTGATTTAGCTGAAAGTGTTTTTTTGTGGTCTAAGGAAAAGTACAACATAATTTTAACTAAGGGTGAGTAGGCATATCTTCAAAATTCCAAGGAATAAATAAAACTATTTTAGACATTTATCAAACCTCCATTTTTTATTTTATTTATTGTAACACAACTAGGCTCAAAATAACATCAAGAATTCTTGATGTTATTTAAACAGCCGGTATGTTATAATTAATTCATAAGTTAACCGCAATAGCTTATGAACATATTCAAATCTTGCTATGCGGGGTAAGTTTTGAAAAAAATAAAATTAAAACATAAACTGAGGAGAATATAGAAAATGTTACAAACTTATTTTAAAAAGGCAGCGTTGCAATTAGCTGCAGTTCCTATTATAGCTTCTAGCTTTGTTGCAGCACCTACTTTCGTTAGAGCGGCTGAATTAGAAAGAGAAACAACTTACCGAGTAGAGCAAGAGCGTATTCAAGATGCTGGTCTTTTAGACTTACCTTTTTTAGAAGAGGACATAGCGTATGAGTATTTTGATGAAGTAGTAGCTTTTAATATGGGTACAGTTCGCAGAGCAAATCATAGCCTTTTACACTTTAGAACATCAGCGGCAACAGCTGCTCAAGGTCAAATTAATACGGGGGCAAGATTCCAAGTAGTTGGTCGCACATTTAATACTAATACAGGTAGAACTGTTAGATATAAACTTTTAATTTCTAGAAATTTTGCTGGTCATAATACTTGGGGTGGTAGCAGAGTTTGGGTTAATCCACGTGTTGTAACACATTATAGTTCTCTTGTAACTGCAGTTGGCTTTAACTATGATATAGAGTTTAATGATTCTTTTGATTTTGACTCTGATTTTTAAAAAATTAAATTAATTTTTACAATCGCTTTCTTTACTAAGAGAGCGGTTGTTTTTTGATTTTAATCAAAAATATATTACAAAAATTTTTGCACTATGATACAATAAAATTCAAAAGGAGTGTTGAATTAATCATGTTTAAAT
>WRFW01000121.1 GCA_009787435.1 Defluviitaleaceae bacterium | reverse complement strand
CTTCAACTGAAAGCTTTGAGATTATTTCACGAAGTTTCCCCTCTAAAACAGATTTAGACATATCTTCAATTTTGGCAACGGTTTTTGCATAGCTTCCTGTGTTAAATTGCTCCACAGCGGATAAAATTGATTCTTTATCGCTTTTAACTTTTATAATAGCTACACCATCTACAGTTATTTCAACACCTTGGTCTGTCAAAGCACCTTGCGTTGCAACGTATATTTTCTTAACTTCCAAAGAGATTAAGTCGGCTCTTTCTAGCATAGGTATTACTAAACCACCGCCGCCAGATATTATACGCTTCCTTAAGCCTGTTACAACTAGTGCTTTATCTTGCGGAACTCTTTTCCATAAAATTAAAATGCTGAATATTAAAAGAAATATTACAACTAGTGTTACACTTATTATCCCTATTGTTGTTGGTTCTATATTAAGCCCCATAAAATTTAAATCTCCCTCTTAAAATCATTTTATTAGTTTCAAACGTATTATGCAAGCGTTTGAATTATTGCAGCGGCTGTTTTTTTAAAATTTTTGTTTATATATTGTTGCAGCCTTTTTAGATTTTTTCAATTTTTTTCACATAATAGATTTTATCTTTAATGCTTGTTATTTCTACTTCTGTTCCAGTGAGGAGTTCTTCGCCTCCCTCTGTTTTTGCGGGTGCTGTGTGCATAGAGCCACTAATATTATATGCTATTTTTCCAAAACCGTTTTCAAAAATTTTTTCATTTACGGTCGCCATTTCTCCTATAAGGTCTGTTTGGGTTACTGTACTAGTGTTTTGTGCCTTAGCTAATGGAAGCAACACAAAACGGACTAATATGTAAGCTGAAATGATTCCGATTACAGCCGAAATAATAGCTACAATCATTGCAGACCAAATTCCGTTGTATAAAATTAAGCCAGCCCCGCCAAACACTGTTAAGAATGTTGCTATTGGCACTGGTCTAAGCGGGCTCACAGAGTATGAAGCTCCGGAATCAAAACCATCTAACCCGCTGAGAAAGCTGCCTAATATTAAAGAAAGAATAGTGTAGCCTATACCAATACCAAATGCTCCAAAAAATATTTGTTGCATACGAACACCTCCTTAAGAAATTTATAAAAAATATATTAATTTATTATAGCATATATTTTTGAATTATGCTATAATTATTTTAGAATTTTTTTAGGCGGTGAGTTTTCCTTGAATTCAGTTGAAAAAAAAGAAGTAAATTTTATAATTGTTGAAGAAAATAAAAATCTATACCCAGCATATTATGAACATTCTGCAAAGCCACATATAGCAAGGCTAGTTTTTGAAGAACTAAATCAAAAGCGACAACACATAGGCTATAAAAGTCCATTTTCTTTAATGATTATAATCTTTTTAACTATACTAGGTGGTTTTTCTATAGGGCTAGGTGTAAGCTTTGGCGGTGTTTTATTTAATAACAGAAATAACACTCAAATGAACATAACGAATGCCATTAACAGAATTACACCCGCAGTTGTTATAATTAATTCTGAAAATGATTCTTTAGTTGGAACTAGTCAATCAACGGGCACTGGAATTGTTTTTTATCAAAATGAAGAATATGTATTTATAGTAACTAATGAACATGTAATCTCAAACGCCTTTGAGACGTATATTTTATTCACTAGGGGCAGAGAAGTAAATGCACAGCTAGTAGGCAGAAGCCGAGCAGATGATTTAGCAGTTTTAAAAATTAATAGAGATGAGCTTGCAAGGGCAGGCGTTCATAATATAACATTAGCTAGCTTTGCTAATTCAGACGAAGTAATGGTTGGGGACATATCAATAGCACTTGGAAATGCACTAGGGCAAGGAATAATAACTACTACTATGGGTATAGTTAGTGCCCTAGATATTCAATTAAATGTTGAAAATAGACTTTTAACGGTAATGCAAACAGATGCGGCAATTAACCCTGGCAATAGCGGGGGGCCTTTAATAAACACCCTTGGCGAAGTAGTCGGTATAAACACAGTTAAGCTTTCCTTAGAAAATGTATATGGTATGGGCTATAGTATAACTTCAAGCCATGCATTGCCGATAATAGAAATGATAGTGCGGGGGGAAGCCCAGCCGACTATTGGAATACAAGGTAATGGCTTATCAATGATAAGCGAAGTAATAAGAGAGCGGTACAATATTAGTGTAGAAAGCGGTGTTTTTATCTCAAGAGTGCTTAGGCACACCCCAGCTTATTATGCCAATATTCAAAGAGGCAATGTAATAACTCATTTAAATGGAAACAGCGTTTCTTCAATAAGTGGTTTAGTATATTTTATAGGGCAAAACCGCATAGGCGATAAAGTTACTTTAACAGTATACAGCGAAAACATAAGCAATGATTTGCAAATTACGCTTGCACCATAAATAGAGGGGCTGTTATTTTTGCACAACTTTTCTTCTAATAGTCCTTTCATAGAGAGCCATAACTAAAACCATAACATATACACTTATAGTTGAAGTTATAAGTTCTTCAAAAAACCTAGGTACAAAGAAATACATTATTCCTAAGCCAACTGTAGCAGGGCTTATTACAGATACAAACAGTATGTACGTATTTAAAGCGTTCGCTAATAGCCCAGGAAATACAATTGTTATAAATAGCTTCAAAAAACGAATGTAAAAAGTGCTGTTTTTACTAATCTTACTATAGGCATAAATAGCTATTTGCAAAGCTATTCCTAATACACCTGCTATTAAAAAACCATAGCTTAAGGCGGCAGTTGCATTAGCTGTTGGCGGAAGCGTCGCTAATGTAAAATTAGAATAAGGCTGAAAATGCCACATAATAATATTAACAGTGCCTATTATCATTAAAATACTAAAAGATACACTATAAAATATAGCAAATTTTAAAGGGTTCACATTTCTAATTTTTTGCCACATATACCCGATTAGAGCACCCCTCAAAACAGCAGTTAGTGTTATAGCTATTAAGAAAGGTGGTCTTGGGCTTATCATAAATGCTATAATATCTGCAAGCCCACGAGCAGCTCCGCCAAAAAATGGACCGAAAAATATAGCAGTAACGTTATGAAAAAAGCCCGCAAAGCTTACATTTAATATATTAGCCCCGCCAATAGGTATATTAAAAGGCCGCATAGCTACAGCGGTTATAACGCCTAGAGCTAACATAATTGCTGAAATAACCATTTTTTGAGTTCTACTATAAGGCGGGTCTATATTTTCAGTTTTTTGCTTTTGCTCTGCTAATAAATTGAGCGTTAAAACTAGCCAAGCTCCGATTAAAAACCATATCGCTGTTTGGCTAGTTCTATTTAAAATATATTCTCTAAAAGCTAAGCTGTGCCCTATAAAAAGAGTTGCTATGCTTCCATATAAAAGCCCTGCAGTTGATAAGAAAGGCATTAATTTACTCGGCTTTTTTTTAATAAATAATAGCATTATCATTATTATTGGCAATATTAAAGCCGCTATTAAATGATATTGGCTTCCAAATGGGTGAAAGTTGCCAATTGATATTTGAAATAGTGAAACTGTGTTTCTTGCATTCTCAGCAATAGTGTAAAGCTCTATAGCAGGTATAAAAAACAGTATTATAATTATAATCAATAGCCCTATTTTTAATAGCATTGTGCACTCCTTAAATAAATTTTACTTTTCAAAATAATCACGAACTTTGCCTATATAGTATAGCGAGCCAAAGGCACAAATTGGTTTTTGCTTAGCTTTTGCATATCCTATAGCCTCGTATACGGATTTTGCCGCATATACTTCAATATTAGTCTGATTAAATATATTTTTTTCGTTTCTAGCTAAACTTTCTTTATCATCCCCACTATAGGAAGCAGTTATTATTTCGGCTAATTCTTCAGCTTTTAATGCCCTATCATTTTCTGGCGTTACACAAATGAAGCTTTCAGCTAGTTCTTTTACAAGCTTTATCATCTCATTTGGTTCTTTTGTATTTAAAACACCTACTATAAATGTAAACTTTTCATTTGGGCACAAGGCTTTTAAATTTCGCACGAGGCTTTCTACACCTTGTGTATTGTGGGCACCATCTAAGAAAAATAGGGGTTCTTTGCTTAATAGTTCTAATCGCCCTGGCCATACCGTCTTTTTTAAGCCCTCTCTAATTTGTTCTTCTGTTGCTAATCCAGTTTGCAAAATTCCCTCAATAGCTGTTATTGCGTTATAAACTTGGTGGTCGCCCAAGAGAGAGATTGAAATATTTTGCATATCTTTATAATTGAAAGTTTGCCCGTCTATTCCGTGTGTTACAGGCTGTATATTTTTTTCATCTATAACAGTTAGCGTTGCATTTTCTTTATTTGCTTTTTCTCTAAAAACTTCTATTATATTTTCAGCTTGCGGGTAAGCTACAACTTTTCCTTTTGGCTTTATTATTCCTGCTTTTTTTTCGGCTATTTCTTCTAAAGTATTCCCTAACACATTCATATGGTCGTATCCGATAGCAGTTATAATAGAAACTAAGCTTTTTGGTATTACATTTGTTGCATCTAAATTGCCTCCAAGCCCAACTTCAAGCACGACAACATCGCACTTTTGCTCATTAAAATATACGAAAGCTATAGCAGTTACAATTTCAAACCAAGTTGGTTTTTCCTCGCTTTCTTCGTAATTATCCACTATAGATATTATTTCGCTCGTAATTCTCGTTATTTCTTCTTCTTTTATTTCAAAATCGTTTATGCGGATTCTTTCAGTGAAGCGTTGAATATATGGTGAAGTGAAAAGCCCTATTTTTTTACCAGTTTCTTTTAAAATATGAAAGCAAAAAGAAGATGTGCTCCCTTTGCCGTTTGTGCCTGCAATGTGCACAAAGTTTAAGTTTTTTTCGGGGTTTCCTAAATGTTTTAGAAGTTTTTCTATTCTGTGTAAGTCTAATTTCATTCCGTATGTGTTTTGGCTTTGTATGTGTTTAATAGCTTCTGTGTAGTTCAATTTTTCTCCCTCATGTTTCTTTAGTTTCTTTGATTTTTTTGCAAATGTATATTTGTTAATTAAAAATGCTAATATTATGCCAACGAGCGTATCTATTGTGCGGTTTAAACTATACATTATAGGGTCTTCATTTGCCCCTAACACTATTACTAAATACACTATAGCCCCTATAGCTATAGATTTTTTCAAATTAAAAATTGTGCAAATGTGTATAAATATAACTAGCCCGATAGCCATTACTATATATTCTGTAATGAAAAATAGATTATCAAAATTTAAGAATACAAATATCGTTCCAAATATAGCACCTACTATAGTTCCATTTAGCCTTGCCATTCCTTCTGACCATGTTTTTTCTGTATCATCTTGCATGCAAATTATTACTGAAAGCACAGCAAATATAACATTTTCTCTGCCGATAAGCGTATATAAAATAACGCATATGAACACGCCAAGCGAAGTTTTTATATTTCTATAGCCCGGCAATTTTAAATTTTTAATTTTTTCTATGTTAAATCCTTTTTCACCCATGGTCAATATTATATACTTTTTTGTGCTGTTTGTAAAGAGGTTTGAAAAAATTTTTGAAATTTTTAAATGCTTAGCTAAGGTATAGCTGTTGTATAGACACACTTTGGTATTTTTAAAATCTTAAAAAATTTTGCGAAGTTAAAAAAAAGAGCCTTTTGGCTCTTCTTAGTTCGTTTTATTAAATTTAAATATTTGGTCAAACCTCATTAGTAATACATAGTTTCCTTTAATTTTTATTTGACCAGTCATAAATGCTTTTTGTGCTGAAAGTTTGCCTGTTGCAACGCTAGACCAATTTTCATCATCCGCTGTTATTAATAAAGTAGGGTTTTGTGTTTGCCCATCGTGATAGTTGCAAGTTGTGCCATTTATTGCTATGAAACCCTCAAATGCTTCTTCACCAGAAATGCTTAGTTGAATTTTGCAGTTTAAGTCTTTTGAAAGCTGTGGCTGGAATAAGTGTACTAGTTTTGCTGTTTGCTGCCTTGCGGTTTCTTTGATAGGGGCAGGGCTTGGAACATTTATTTCAGGTGTTGCCGTTTCTTGTGTTACTGTTTGCGGCGGTGTTATTTGAGGTGTCGGA